>JARRKF010000047.1:0-7434 GCA_037388405.1 Ignavibacteriaceae bacterium
TACATTTGCCTGGGGCATCGTTAAAACTCCGATTGAATTTTTCATTACAAATATCTTTTTGCTGATTATTGCTCTCAAGTTTTTTAGCTACATATTAAATTACTTCACCGAAAGAGAAACAGGAAAATTTTCTATTCTAAAAATAATAGTCTCGCCTTTATTAGTAATATTAAGTCTACTTACTTTACGAGGATTAGCTGCATCAGTAAAAAGTGTAGTTTTTGATTCAACAATCCGTTACTTCAAAGAACCAGATTTGATCCCAGGTTTTCCAGCTGTTGTAATGAACCTGAACATACTTATGTTCGGGCTTGCTTCAATATTTGTAATCATTTCCTTCATTTTACTAACGGGTAAATTTTTAAAATTATTGAAGGGAGAAAAATCAAAATACGGCCTATTCACTTTGTTCGTTATAATGGAGGTATCCAGTTTAATTTATTTTCTGAGGCAGCCAGAACCTTTAATTACACCGTTAATGTGTATTACTTTCATTGCATTGATGTTTCTCTTAATTCTTAATCTGGTTTTCAGAAATAAAAATGTTTCGATAAATATAGTTTATACTTCCTTAGTTGCTTCTGTTATTACTATTTCGATGTTGAATTATTTTAATCTCGAACTCGAGAAAAGATCATTAAAAGTAATTGCTTATGAAGTGAACAGAGCAAACCGTGAACTCTTATCTTATATTGTTGATGAAACACTGCATAATTCTGTTCAGAATGAAAGGTTAGTTTCATCACTGCAGAAATTGAATTCTAATTTTGATGCCGAAGCCTTTTTAGCGTGGAGTAACAGCTCACTCCAAAGAGAAGCGTTAAGTTCTGAAATCGTAATTTTTGATAGAAACTTTAGTGTTCTCGGAAGATTTAATGTTGGGTTTGATGAAATTATAGATTATAAAAATCTTCTTGCGGAAAATAATGATTCTGGTATAAGTGTTAAGGAAATCAATTCGGCCGCAACTTCAGGAGTAAGTTTCGCGGGAATTGTTCCAATAGAAAATAAAAACATTACAACAGGTTATATTGCAACTGCCGCAAAGTTTAGTGTTGAAAATCTTGGTGCTACAGAATTCCCGGATTTCCTTGTATCGAATAAAGCTGCGTTGGGTTCTGTTGTGGATTTAGATCTCATAAAAATCTTTATTTATAATGATGGCAAAATTTTTCAGGTAAGAGGTAACTTGTTTCCATCCAAAGAGCAAAATGAGGAAATCCTGAACGTAAAATTATCGCCTGATAATGATGGCTGGGCTAATATTTCACTTTATGGTGAGGATTATATTACTTACGTTTTGAAATCGACGAGGGATGATGTTAACAAAACTATAGCAGTATCCATCAAGGAAAAAGAAATAACGTGGAGCCTCTATAACTTTTTCAAAATCTTTATTATTCATTCAATCTTCATTTTAATTTTTGTTATCCTTTTAATAATATTCAGAGCAATCAGACTTAAGTATACTTTTAGAACAAAACTTTTAGCTGCGTTTTTATTTGTTTCCATCATTCCAATAATCGCACTTGCTATTTATAACAGGGAAGTTGTTCGTGAACGTACAAGCTCTGCTATTTTTAATGAGCTTAGCAGAAGGTCAGGATATTTAGAAAATCATATGAAAGCGCAAAAGCTTAAATATCCGGATAGAGATGCTCTTACTATCTTCGAAACAACAGGTAAAGAATCCAGAATTGCTTTTAACATTTATGATAATTCAGATATGCTTTACAGTTCTCGTAGAGAGTATTACGATAATGGCTTAATGATGAGCAAGCTAAAATCTGATGCGCATTATAATTTGAATTATCTCAGCTATCGTGAATATCAAACCGAAGAATTTATAGACAACTATGATTATGATTCATATTATCGAAAAATAAATGTCGACAATAAGAATTTTATTATTGGTGTGAACGATGCATTTAATAAAGTTGAACTATTTTATTCACCTGTTGACGCAGATGTGTTTTTATTTGGTGTTTATTCATTTGCTGTAATCATTATAACTCTTTTAAGCACTTTATTTGCAAATCAGATTTCATCACCAATAAGACAACTCACGCGTGCAACAAATGCGGTTGCTCAGGGAGATTTGAATGTTAATTTAAAGAACAAAGAAAAAGGTGAATTGAAAGAATTGTTTGATGGCTTTAATGCAATGACGAATGAGCTTCAGAAAAATCAGAAAGATATTGCAGAACTTGAAAGAGAAAATGCGTGGAAAGAGATGGCAAAACAGGTTGCTCACGAAATTAAAAATCCTCTTACTCCTATGAAACTTTCTGTTCAGCAACTAGTTGCCGCCTTTAATGATAAAAGATCTGATTTTGATGAAATAATTAAAAAATTATCTCAGGCGATTCTTAATCAGATTGAAAGTCTGAGTTTGATTGCATCAGAGTTTTCTTCTTTTGCCAAAATGCCAAGTCTCAAGCTAGAGGAATTTGATTTAATACCTCTTATCAAAGATACGATCAATTTATTCGGTGATGAAGAGGCAAAGATTGAATTTCATTCTGATGTTAAGAATGCAATCATTGAATCCGATATTTCTCAAATGCGCAGGATGTTTATCAATCTAATTCGAAATTCGTTACAGGCCAATGCAGGAATTATAAAAATAAATTTAATTCTTGAGAATGAATTCTTGGTTATCGATATTATTGATAATGGAAAAGGAATTGCACCGGAAAATCAAAACAAATTATTTGACTCAAACTTTACAACCAAAGAAAAGGGCCTTGGATTAGGATTGAAGCTTATTAAAAGATTTTTGGAAAACACTAAAGGTGAGATTATACTTGTTTCTTCTGAACCGGGCGAGACAATTTTCAGAATAAAAATACCACTTAAAAAATCCTTCCAGAATCAATCAGTATGAGTGTTCTAACTCCTCATCAAAATAAAGCACTTAATATCGAAAGCTCAATTTCCCTAACAGCCAACGCCGGCTCTGGTAAAACATTTGTCCTTTCGCAGAGATATCTCTCAATATTGCTTAACACAGATACACCTTTGAACCAGGTAGCCGCAATCACGTTTACAGAAAAAGCAGCAGGGGAACTTTATAAAAGAGTCTCAAACGAGCTGAGCAGAATTTATCAATCATCAAATGATTCTGCACTTAAACACCGAATCGAAAAAATAAGAAAGCAATTGGTATCAGCAAAAATTTCGACCATCCATTCCTTTTGTATTGATCTCTTAAAAGAATTTCCGGTTGAAGCATTAATTGATGCGAACTTTATTCCGATTAATGAACAGAAATCTCAGGAATTAATTAATCTTTCAATAGAGAATTGTTTGCGAGGGATTTACAAAAATCAAAAAGATCAAAATGATATTAAACTTCTGACCCGATTGTTGGGTTCAAAAGCAAACCTGATTAAACAGTTAGAGGAATTAATAAGTAAAAGAAAAATTGTACTGCAATTATTAGAAGAAATTTATTCACTGGATGAAAATGAAATTGCAAATTACTTTAATGATATATTAAGAAAAGGTTTAAATCAGGTTTTTGAGATTCTCATTCCATCAATAATTAATGGAATAAGAGAAATTAATAAAAAAGTTCTTGAGTATGATGCAGGTAATAAACTTGCAATAGAAACAGAAGGAACTTTACTTGATTTGAGATCAAAAAAAGATGAACAAAAGATCTTAAGGGAGCTTAAAATTTTAGGGAACAAAATTCTTACAGGAAAAGGCGAAATACGAAAGCAGTCGTATTTAAATTCTAAAATAAGAAATGAAGTGCAAAACGAAGTGCTTGAGGTGGAGAAGTTTTTTAGTGATTTAAATGAGGTTGAATTTGCAGAAAACCATAAGGAAATTGAAAAGGAACTGGCAAAATATGGGTTAGCATTAATTCGTTTATTTCAAAATGTTCTCAATGAGTATGAGATTAAGAAATATGAATCCGGCGTGCTTGATTTTGAAGATATTCTTATAAAAACAAGGGAATTGCTAAAAGTCGAATCTGTGAGAGAGTCTTTATCTGGTAAGTTTAAATATTTATTAGTCGATGAATATCAGGACACCAATGAGATTCAGTATGAGATTTTTCTTCCGCTGCTTGAAGATTTGAGGAAAGGAAATTTGTTTATTGTTGGCGATGAAAAGCAGAGTATTTATCGATTCCGCGATGCTGAACTTCAGGTATTTAGCAGAACAAAAACAGATATTCGAAAAATGTACGGGGAGGAATCTTTGCTGACATTACCAGATAGTTTTAGGATGTCACCCGCAATTTGTTTTTTTGTTAATTCGGTATTTAAAAATCTATTTGATAATCCGAGAACGATTTTTAATGAAGTCCCTTTTTCTGAACTTGTCTGTGCTAGGACAAATGAATTCAAGGGGCATATTGAATTTTTAATTGCAGAAAAAGAGCGAAAAAGTGAAGCGGAACTTGTAGCTGAAAAAATTATTCAGCTTAAATCTGAGCATCACGAAAGAATTAGCAACTGGAGCGATATATCAGTCCTTGTAAGAAAGCGCGCATCTTTTAGTGAGCTTCAGAATGAATTTATCAAACATCAAATTCCGTTTATAATTGTTGGTGGGACAGGTTTTTATCAGCAGCAAAGTATTAGCGATATCTACAATTATTTTGCTTTCTTACTCAATGATAAAGATGATGGTGCTTTAGTCGGAGTTCTCCGTTCTCCATTCTTCAGTATATCTGACGGAGATATTTTAAGTCTTATGTTATACGAAGGTGAAACGTATTGGGAAAAACTAAAATTTGCGTATGAGGATGAGAAAGGAAAATGGGAGAAACCATATCAATCCATCGAAGAAAATAGAAGTCTTTCGAAAAGAGCAGATGTTTCTTTTGTTTTGAGAAAGATACTTCAGGAATCGGACTTTATTGCAGCAATCTCGTCACGAGTGAACAGAGACCAAGAATTATCTAACTTAAATAAACTGATTTCTGTTACCAATGATTTTTTTAACGAAGAGTTTAATACTCTTTACGATTATGTTTCTTTCCTGAATGATGCAATATCCAAAACTGTTGATGAAGCACAAGCCGGTATAGAAACGGGAAGTAATGGTGTAAATATTCTTACTGTGCATCAGGCGAAGGGATTGGAATATCCTGCAGTCTTTTTATACAAATGCAATGATTATACCTCGGTAAACAAAGTTAAATCCAGATCATTTACTATTTCTAAAAAATTTGGGCTTTTAACCAAAGTTCCTTTGCAGGAAAATTATTTTGAATATTATAGATCAGCGCCGGTGATTGGACTTTATAATTTAATTGAGTCGAAAAAAGACATTGCAGAACTAAAAAGGTTACTTTATGTCGCTTTAACGAGAGCTGAAGATTTTTTATTCATATCATTTACTGATGAAGGCAGACAGATTAAATCAAATTCTTTTGCTGGATTAATTAGTGAAGGACTCAATTCAAAATTTGAACAAAACTCAATTGAATTAAATGGGCAACTAAATTTTCTAAAAATATCTGATAGCACTTTTTTCAACGTTATTGAAGAAATCAATGTTGCAATACCTTTTACACGTGAAATAAATGCCCGGAATTTAATTTCTAAAGAAGATAAAAATGATTTGTTCAACCCTAATTTTATTTTTCCCAAAATTGATGATCACTCAACTGGTGAGGTTATTTCTGCAACAAGGTACTCTACCTTTTCTGGTTGCCCAAGTAAGTATAATCTTTTATACAATTTCAAGATTGGCGACATATTTTATAAGTCGCTTAATACCCACACTAATGAGATTAACGGAAAATCGGAAGATTACAACAGGAACGAACTTAATTCTCAGTTGCTTGATGATAAATCAAGCCTGGGCGAATACTCCAAGTTAAAAGGAAATTTGATTCACTATATATTGAGTAAAAATTTAGAAAAAAGTAAAATTGAAATGTTTGTGAAAAATCAAATTAAAAATTTTACAAATGGAGCAAACACAGATTTGATCACAAAAGAAATAATTGATGAAATTGAACTATTCTATAATTCGGAAGAATATAAATTCATCAGCTCTTTTAATAATTATAAGAATGAATTTGAAATCTATTTAAAGGAAGAAGATTTCTATCTTTTTGGTATAATAGATAAACTAATAATTAATGATGATAAATTAATTATTGTCGATTATAAGACTGATAATATCAAAAGAGATGAAATTGACAACAGGGAAAAGAAAAGAATTGAGGGCAGAATTGTATTCGTTAAATATCCAGATAATCCTTTCATTCTGACTTATGATGATGTTTCAGATACTAACATAAAATCCGACTTAAAACAGATGATAAACTCTATTAGAAATAATGATTATTCCATAAAACAGGGTTCTTGTAAAGATTGCTTATTTTCGAATAATAATACCACCTGCAAAAGTATACAATAGAAAAAATCAAAAAATATATATGGAACGAAAAGTAAAAACCATAAGAGATTTAACACTTGTTGAAAAAGAACTCGGTTCCACTAACATTGGTGTAATCTCGGTTTCGTTAATGAAAGAACGTTTTGCGCAGTTCGCAACAACTTTTGTATATCAGAATAAAAATATTTTTATTTATTTGGATAATGGAGAACTTCTGAAAAATATAAAGTTTGATTCGCTTGTAAAGTTTACGATTTTAAAAGATAAAAACGTTTCTAAAGAAATGATTGAAAAAAAGGATGCTCTTTACAGGCTTTTCTCAATAGTTGTAACCGGCTTAATTCGTGAAGCTGAAGAGCAAAAAACAATTAAAGAAATTGCACAAAGTTTTATAGAGAAGTATTCAGGAAAATTACTTTATTCTGATAAAGACAGTAAACCAAAAGGAAAACTTCTCATCGTGGATTCTGAAGAACTGATTGCCTACGATGAAATTGGTTTCTGAATTATTTTTAAAAGAGGAAAATTTTTTATAAAAATCTTAAAACTTCAGGTTTAATTAAGTGCTGAATTACATCTGGGTAGCGTTAATACTGCTTGGAGTAAGTGCTGCTCTCACCACAGATATTATCAACAATTCGAATGACAAGTACAGAAATAATGTCCCTTTCCCGGTAATCCTTTCCTTTACAGATCATCAAAAAGAATTAAAGGATGGTGATCAAAATGTAAACATTCGCACAAGTGCAGAAGAATTTAACAAATTTTATAGCACAAATATTAAATCAAATGTAATCCTATCTGCAAATCTCAATTATAAAAAAGAAACATCGACAGGTTTCATTTCTATCACTGGTAGTAAAAATCTACCTTCGATCTGGAATGAAATGTCAGAAGCTTCCGGAGAGAAGAATAATCTGTCTGGTACAATCAGAATTGGTGAACAAATATCGTCGACATCATTTGAAGCAAAAATTGTTTTTGAAAAAGTTTCATTCCTTAAAATGAAAGATGTTACCAATGCTGTAATTGATTACGCTGGAACGGCGGTTACGATCGCAA
>JARRKF010000048.1:0-6159 GCA_037388405.1 Ignavibacteriaceae bacterium
GACGATTTTTGCATTCTTTTTATAGGCCAATCCGTCAATTGAACTGAAATCAGTTTCTCCTTTGTCAAGCTTACTGATTAATTCTTTGAGAGTAATCTCACCTTCGCCAATTACTACAAAGTCAACTCCGTGAGCAATGTATTTTTCATAATGATCTGCTGCATCGGAACTCGAAGCAATAACTTTCAATCCATTCTTTTTTGCGATCTCAGCCATTCTGAAAGCAGCTTCCCGCATGTTTGTAAGACACATCTTTGTGAGATAATTGAAGCCGTCATCGTAAATGACGAGATAGTTGGGTTTTTCCTTTACAATGATTGGAACTATTTTTTCTGGTGTTTCAATCAATGCAGTATCAAATAAAAAAACTTCATATCCCGCTTCGCGCATTACTGTCGCAGCGTAAATGGTTCCGAGAGGGGGATAGGGTTGTTTTGTATCCCATTGTTTGGGATCAAACCTGTAGAAGTAGGAATGTGTGAAAAGAATTTTCTTCATTTTTTACAACGAAATCTTCAGTCTATCCTCGAGTATCCTTATTTTATTTTCAAACTCCCTTAGAACTCTTTTCTGGAAAAATTTTGGATGATGTTTCGATTCTTTCTTTGAAAATTTGAATGCAAGTTTAAAGTCTTCTCTATCGTAATTTTTGTATCTTAATTTGTAAAATTTATCGAATAGTGACATAGCAAAATCATCAATTCTATCTCCAAGCTTCTTGCCAAGCACTTTTTCCAGCAATGATTTGAGTATTCCGTTTTTTCTGTCTATTATTTCGTTAGTTTCTCTTTTAGGGAAATTAGGAAAATAGTTTTTAATCCAGATATTCTTTTCATAAAGTTCATCATAAATATCTTTTCCGTAAGTTGGTAAAAGTGTTACGAGCTCAGTTGCAGTAAAAATATTTTTTTCCTGAATCTCAAGGGTTTCGGCATCAACAAAATAATTAATGCAAAATGATTTTTTCGAGTTGAATAAAAATATTTTTTTGAAGATCATTAACATTAATCTTGTAAACCAAACCCGGTTGGGATGAGTGACGACAAAGTAATCTATATCTGAGCCTTTTTCCATAAATCCTTTTGAAATAGAACCCGAAAGTAATATCCCGCGAATGAAGGGAAATCTTGAGATAAAAGAAGACATTCTGCGGGCTGTCCTTAATTTTTTTAGAGCGATTTTATTCCCTTCTTTCCGGCGGTTAATAAATTGTTGATCATTTGTTAAGAGATAAAACTCCTCATTTTTAAAAATTTTTTTATCTTCACAAAGATCATCAAGTTCTCTTTTTACATCTTCCGGCGTTGTATGATTTTCTCTAAGATTGTAGTAAACTTCTGAAGCTGTTAATGGGTATGAAAATATATCGTAATAAGCCAGAGTCCTGATTACACTTTGCCTGAGAGAGTTTATTTTTAGTTCGTCACCCAAAATTTTACTAAGTTTAATTTTAATGAATTAGGTCTCGTTAATCTGAGTATCAAGTTAAGAAAATATTATTATTTTTCTCAAGTAAAATGACTGTTAAAAACTGTTAATAATGTAAATTGTAGCGATTTCACATAATGCATTTGAAATTAGTAATTATTAAATGACAAAGAAACAACCAAATTACGGAATCAGTATTTTATTTGGGGTAATATTCCTATCTCCTGTAACTTATTCTATTGTGGTTTACGAAATGGATGTAGTTCAGAGAATGTATTTCTTTTCACTTTCGTTACTACTTTTCCTTGTTTTTATTGCCAGATTTAGAATAGAATCAGTGGCGAAGCTTAATAAGCCGCTGGCAATTTCAATGATGATCTTTCCATTTACTTTTTTCACGGTATTCTTAAATGGTTCTTCAAATTTAATATTGCTCAAACTGACCGATCTAATTATTCCATTATCAATCCTTTTACAATCGGCTGTTATTTTGTTAATGATTGGTGAAGAAAAATTCTTCAAAGTTGTTTCTTATTCAGTCGTGATTGTATCAACTTTGTTCAGCATAATCGGAGTGCTGGAAGTTTTTCAAATTAAAATTATTGCACTTCCCACATTCATTCCCCCGGGCTCAACTTTAGGTCATAGGAGTTTTGCTGCGGAGTTTCTTCTCTCCTCAATTCCATTCTTTTTTATAGTAAATGATTATGTGAAAAAAGATAAAAAGATTTTACTATTTCTTGCTGCAGTTATTAATGTTTCCTTCCTTCTTTTTACAAGAAACCGTTCCGGGCTTATTATTTTGCTGATGGTTGCAATTATATATCTGATTTTCATTCTTCTAAAAAAGAAAAAGGGAGTTAGATTAAAGTTATTGGCTCCGGTTTTTACAGTAATAATAATTTCTTTTCTTATTTCATTAATTCCCGTTAAAGGTTCTCAACGACCGGATATAGAATCAACGGCAGGAACTTTATTTAGCAGTGAGTTTAAAAGTAATCGTCTCCGTATGAATTTTTGGGATGCTTCTTTGCAAATGATCAGGGAAAATCCTTTAACCGGCATTGGTGTATATAGGTGGAGTGGTTACTATCCAAAATATTTTGGTGATTATTTTACAGATGAAAACGTAACGTACGTTCACAGTGTTCATGCACATAATGATTTTCTTGAAATCTTTGCCGAAAGCGGGGTTTTATCATTTATCATTTTTGTGACAATTTATTTTTTAATTGCTCTTTCTCTTTTCAAAAAGATTAAGTGGAATGAAAAATATTTTCCATTACTTCTTACTTTCTTAGTTACATCTGCTTACTCGCTGGTAGCATTTCCAAACTATAAGTTTTCTTCATTCTTCCTTGCTTCGGTTGTTGCTGGTGCGGCTTTAGTGAATTTGCAAAGTGAAGAGAAAAAATCTCTGAACATCAAATTTATTATCTTGAAAAGATCACTTTTCGTACTGATAATTATTGGTTTTATAACTTCTTATATCAGATTAAATTCTGAGCTAAATTATGGTGAATCCATTTATCTAAAAGAAAGAAGACAGTATGCATATATGGAGCAGAAACTGGATAACACCTCAGATTTATTGTATCCGTTCGATGCATCAAAGCAGCCCATTGATTATTACCGCGGTATCGCAAATTATTATTTGCGTAACTATAAAGAAGCACTGAATAATACTTTGAATGCAAGAAATATCGCTCCATTTAATCCAATAGTACTTAATAACGTTGCTGCTTCGTATGAAAATTTGGGTAACGCAGACAGTACAAAAGCAATTCTTGAAAGAATGAAAGTTTTGTTTCCTAACTATATTAAACCGCAATCAAATTTAATCACACTGTATTATGAAGCTGGCGATACCTCTAAAGCTAATTTACTTTTTGAAAAATTGATAAATAAAGATCCTGATAACACCTATTTACTTGAGCTGAAAAATAGATTTAAACTGAAATAATTGCATTATTATACTTGTAGAATCCCTTACCTCTTAACGCTTTATTCGTTATTTTTAAGATATAATTTTTAACTTTTCCTGCTGAGCGGGGATGATTTAATCTTATTGAAAAAAGAGAGATTTTTATGGAAAAATTACTTCTTCTCGGTGCTGAAGCAATCGCTCAAGGTGCAATTGATGGTGGAATGTCAGGAGTTTATGCCTATCCCGGAACACCTTCCACAGAAATAACCGAGTACGTTCAGAACAATAAAACTGCAAAAGAGAAAAACATTCACAGAAACTGGTCTGCTAACGAAAAGACTGCAGTCGAAGCTGCGCTTGGAATGAGCTATGCAGGTAAGCGTGCAATGGCTTGTATGAAGCATGTGGGTTTAAACGTTGCTGCGGATGCTTTCATAAATTCCGCAATAACCGGAGTGAATGGTGGAATGATCGTAGCGGTTGCTGATGATCCTTCGATGCATTCTTCACAGAATGAACAGGATTCACGCTTCTTTGGAAAGTTTGCTATGATACCGATTTTTGAGCCATCAAATCAGCAGGAAGCATATGATATGGAATATGAAGGATTTGAACTTTCGGAAAAATTTAAGGTCCCGGTTTTAATCAGATTTACGACTAGACTTTCACACTCACGTTCAGGAGTTCAAACAAGAAAACAAAACGATCAAAATCCACTAACCTATCCTGAAGATCCGATTCAATTTGTCTTGCTTCCTTCTAATGCAAGAAAAAGGTATAACGGATTGCTAGGTATTCAAGCTTCTATTGAAGAAGAGGCGGAGAAATCTAAATACAATGTTTATTATGAAGGAAAAGATAATTCACTAGGTATAATTGCTTGCGGTATTGCCTATAATTATTTGATGGAAAACTATTCTGACAAAAAATGTGATTATCCAATACTTAAGCTTGGACAATATCCAATTCCTTATTCAAAAGTTGAAAAACTTGTAAATGAATGCAAACAAATATTAGTTCTTGAAGATGGTTATCCATTTGTTGAGGAACAGCTTCGCGGATTTCTGAGTAAGGAAACAAAAATTAAAGGCAGACTTGACGGGACGATTCCTCGAGCCGGAGAATTAAATCCTGATCACGTTGCACGAGCTTTAGGTAAAGAAGTAAAACAAGGACTAACAATTCCCCAAATTGTAGCTAACCGTCCTCCGGAATTGTGTGCAGGTTGTGCTCATAGAGACGTTTACTCGGCTTTGAATGAAACAATGAAAGAGTTCGGGAAGCAAAAAGTTTTTTCTGACATCGGTTGCTACACACTTGGTGCTCTTCCTCCGTGGAATGCAATAAATTCTTGCGTTGATATGGGTGCTTCTATTACAATGGCAAAAGGTGCAGCAGATGCAGGTGTTCGTCCTTCTGTTGCAGTCATTGGTGATTCAACCTTCACACACAGCGGAATGACTGCTTTACTTGACTGTGTTTATGAGAACACTCCGGTTACAGTAATTATAGCTGATAATGCAACTACAGCAATGACTGGTGGGCAAGCATCTCACGCAACCGGGAGACTGGAAGAAATTTGCATCGGTCTTGGTGTTAAACCCGAACACGTAAGAGTTCTTACTCCTTTGCCAAAATACCATGATGAAATGGTGAAAGTATTACGGGAAGAATTAATTTACGATGGTGTCTCAGTAATTATTCCGAGGAGAGAATGTATTCAAACTGCACCCAAAAGCAGGAAAGAAGCAAAGGTAAAAGTTGAGGAGGTTGCACAATGAAATCAGATATAATCTTATCAGGTGTAGGCGGACAAGGCATTTTATCAATTGCAGCAACAATTGGAATGGCAGCCCTTGAAAACAATCTTTACTTAAAACAGGCAGAAGTTCACGGAATGAGTCAGCGTGGGGGAGCTGTACAATCTCACTTAAGAATTTCTGAAAAAGAAATTGCGAGTGATTTGATTCCACTAGGCAAAGCAGATTTGATAATTTCTGTTGAGCCGATGGAATCATTGCGTTATTTACCGTGGCTTTCTGAAAAAGGATGGTTGGTTACAAATACAACTCCGTTTGTGAATATACCGGATTATCCTGATATGAAAGTGCTGTTAGCAGAGATAGAAAAACTTCCTCACCACATTGCAATCAATGCAGATGAAATTGCAAGACAGGTTAAATCACCTCGTTCATCAAATATGGTTATGCTTGGTGCAGCTTCACCTTTTTTAGATATCCCTTATGAAAGCTTAGAAAACGGAATAAGGAAAATCTTCGGCAGGAAAGGGGAGAGGATAGTTAATGTGAATATTGATGCTCTTAAAGAAGGAAGAGAATTTGCTTTACAGAATACTCCTGTGGGAAGCGTATAAAATGATATTTTAATTTGAGAAATATTATTTAATTCTGATTTTCGTTTTCCTGAAAAAATCTTCTCTGTAAAACTTTGCAATTTCAAATGTCTTGAAATAACCGATTCGAACTGAATACCAAGTCTTACCGCCTAATTTCATTTCAATAATTTCAGCATTATAATCTAATTGTAATATATTATTTCGTAATGAATTTGCTTCCTTAAAATTTCTTAAGACATCGATTTGGAAACAGAATATCTTTCCATCTGTAAAAATTCCATCTGATATGAAAGTATCCTTTAAAGTATCATAAGTAGTGGTAATGGGATTTATATCCCCTAAACTGCATCCAAACTCATCTACTCTAATTCCTTCCGGTGTATCCGGGCAAAAGTCAAAATCGTCATCAATTCCATCATTATCTTTATCTTCATTTTTCCCCAGGTAG
>JARRKF010000049.1:0-6091 GCA_037388405.1 Ignavibacteriaceae bacterium
GTAATAGGTATTCTCATTATTACTGGGCAACTCACTGGAATTTGGGCAATAGTTCTCGGTATTTTTGCAGTGATTTTTTTAGCAACAAGCCTCTTTGGCTTTTGCCCATTATATTTACCATTCAATTTATCAACAACGAAAAAGTCTAAATAGAATGACTTCACTTTTAGAAGAAGAAAGGATTAGATGATGCAATACGGTTTTTCAAAAACTATCGATTTACCTTACGAACAAGCGATTGAAAAAGTTACCGCTGAATTGAAGAAAGAAGGATTTGGTGTTTTAACCTCAATTGACGTTAAAGAAACACTTAAGCAAAAAATTAACGTTGACTTTAAAAAGTATACAATACTTGGTGCTTGCAATCCACCAATTGCACACAAAGCTCTTCAGGAGGAAGAAGAGATTGGATTGTTGCTTCCCTGCAATGTGGTGGTTTATGAAAAGGATAAAAAAACACGTGTATCTATTTTTGATCCGATGGTGATGACATGGATTATGGAAAATGATAATATGAAACCTATAGCAACTGAAGTACAGGAAAGATTACAAAGAGTATTAGCTGCGGTATAGGTACGTCATTCCTGCGGAAGCGGGAATCCATAGATTCCGGATTGAGTCCGGGATGACAAAGAAATTAAAAATCTCAAATAAAAAAGGAATAGAAATGGCAGAGCATTTAACAAAACAAACATTTTTAGAAAAAGTTTTTAACTACGAGAAAAACCAGGATTGGAAATTCGAAGGTGAGCTACCCGCGGTGGTTGATTTCTGGGCACCATGGTGCGGTCCCTGCAAAATGGTAGGACCTATAATTGATGAACTTTCCACCGAGTATAAAGGAAAAGTAAACTTCTACAAAGTTAACACTGATGAAGAACAGGAGCTTGGGGCAGTATTTGGAATAAGAAGTATACCGTCTTTGTTGTTCATTCCTAAGGACGGGCAGCCAAAGTTAGCGGTTGGCGCACTTCCGAAAGATTCTTTTAAGTCCGCAATAGAGAAAGAACTTCTCACAACCGAACCCAGCCAGAACTAATTTTATTAGAGATGACATCAATGTAAATGATGTCATCTCTCATTAATTTTAAAATGATGTGTCTGATTTCCCCCAAAAGTACGCCGGTCTGAAAAGCTTTAAGTAATTTATCGGATCTCTTACCATCCGGCCGTATTTTTTCTTTTCTGTTATAATATCAGCAAGTAGTTCACTAAGTCGTTTTCCGTAATGCTTGAAAACAAACTTTCTTAACCACAGCGGACCGTAAACAACTTGCGAAAGAAATTTTGCTGCTTTTATCTCTTTATAAATATTATCAATACTCCCCGAATAGTTTTTTATAACATCTTTGTGATTATTATAATTTTCTATTATAGCTTTCGCAGCAAATCTTCCGGATTCAATTGCAAAGCTGATTCCCTCCGCAGTTAAAGGATCAGCAAAACCAAGATTATCTCCCGCAAATAAAACTTTACCATCACAACAATTTACCTTTCCATTAATTAAAGGAATAACGTATCCGTGCTTCTGTTCATCCAAAATATTATCCGAATAGATTTCAAGAAGATTCAAATATTTCCTAAACCAATCCTGAATTGACTGATTAACCTTCTTCATAAATGCAACACCAACTGAAAGGTGGTCTTTTTTAGGGAAAACCCAGCCATACCCGTGAGGAATAAATCCAAAATCAAATCTTGCCTTATCTCTAAATTTGTTAAAAGTTCTCTCATCGACTTTAATTTCTGATTCAATTGCTGGAACTCTCATGGTGTTTTGATTTATTAATTTAAAGTGAGTCATTGAAAGACCTGTAGCGCCATCAGCAGCGATAACATAATTTGCTGTAAAGGTTTTGTTTGCTGTTTCAACCCTAACTTTGTCTACTTGAATATTAATATCTTTTACTTCTGTACGATTGTATACTCTCGCTCCTTTATCCAGAGCTTTAGATACAATATAATTATCTAATTCTGCTCTCATAACAAAATAAACCATCGGAGAATCACTTTTTATGAGAAACTTTAATTTATTCTCTTGATCATAAACGTCAGCAGAAGAAATTGCTTTTTGGACAACGGGAGTAATTTCAAACGAAAGAAGATTGGCTGCTCTTAAAACAACGCCACCTCCACAGGTCTTGTATCGAGGAAGTTTTTCTTTTTCTAAAACTAAAACCTTCAGGCCAGCGCTTGCTAAATCATAAGAGGCAGAAGATCCTGCAACGCCAACCCCGATTACTATAACATCGAATTGATTTAAATTATTGCTCATCTTAAAAGTTCTAAAAGTTTACCAAGTCCAGACTCAACAGAAATGGATTTTAACGGTGGTTCACCCAAATATTTAATTCTCATCTTATTAATTAATTCTTTACCTGATAGTTTTGGTTCTCCAAGCTTTTCACAGCACAAAGTGATAATGGCTGTTTTAAGTGTAAGTGCTTTAACTCTTCTTGTGTTAAGCGAATATCTACCGGGATGAATATGTACATATCTCTCGGCATTCTCTCCAAGTCTAAGTGTCCAGGCCGATTCATCAGATAAATTAATTAACCGATAATCAGATCCTTTTTCATTTAGCCATTCAATGTATGGCTTTACTAAAAAGATTTTTTCCTTCTTCAAATAATCAATGATTTCATTGGAAATGTCTGCTGGAGAGAGCCCGCCAAAATAAAGGTCCATTTGAGATTCCCCGATTTTGCGTAATATCAATCTTAGTCTTTCAAGTTCATCTACGCTTTTAACTATCTCAATCTGTTTTTTTATAAAAGAAGCATGATGTTTCCAACAATTAAAGTTTATCGGCGGACTAACTTTGCAGTATTCTTCCACGGCAAGTTAAATTACAAATTTTATGGCCGGATGGTTTGATAGCTTCTGAAAAATAATGTCTCTCACTATTTCAGAAGGAACGATCAGGGAAACATTCAGACTAAAATATTTTTCATTGCTGCTCACGTTTGAGGGGACAATTTTATAATCCAATCCTACTATGCTTTCTTCAACGGCAGAAAGCATTTCGTCTACATCAGACCCTATTATTTTATACTGCCATTCTGTTGGATAATCAATATCCGGTCTTTTTTTACTTAAGTCCATAATAATCTTGAAAGGGTTTTCTTCAGCAATCTGTTCTACAATTTAAAAAATGACTCCCTGTATTTAAAGTTTATTATTTGGGATGTTTCAATCTTTATTTACAATAAATACGCCGAGCGTGATAAGTAATCCGCTTAAAATCATAATTAATGTTATTACTTCACTAAGAAAAAACCAGGCTGCAAAAACAGTAATTAGTGGTTCAAGATAAAGAAAGGCTCCAACCTTTGCCGATTCCATATCACGGAGTGCTCGTGCCCAAATTACGTATGCAATCCCCGAACAAAAAATTCCAAGAAAAAGAATACAGATCCATCCAATTAAGGAAAGATGAAGAACTGAGTTGATTGTTTCTGAATTGAGGTTGAACGGAATAATTATTATTGCCATCATAATAAAAAGGAACAAAATCGTCATAAGGGGTGAGTACGAAAGAGATATTTTTTTGTTCACCATTGAATATACTCCCCATGTAAATGCACTACCCAGAACAAGTAAGTCACCTTTGTCTTCAATCAGGTTTATGTTTAAAATATTTCCGCTTCCTATCAGCAGGAGTAACCCGAACATTGCGATTAATATTCCTGCAATCTGGAGAAGTGTTATTTTTTCTTTAAAGAATATTAAACCCAAAATTGCCATAAAGATTGGGGCGGTACCGATTATCCAGCCAGTGTTTGATGCTGTTGTATACTGTAATCCTGTTACTTGAATCCAGAGATGGAATGTTGCAATCATCGCAAGGATCAATATCCAGCCATGACTTTTTAAGTTTATTGCAAAGCTCCTCTTTGTATAGATGGCTATAAAAGAGAGAAGAACTGATGCCAAAATCAATCGGAGGATAATTATCGTTACGGGTTTTATTTCAAGTAGAGCGGTTTTTGTAGCAACAAAAGAAGTTCCCCAGAATATTACCGCAAGTAAAATCTGCAGGTAACGAAGTGCTTTCGAGTTGTTCAAGTTATTCTACTTGGATCTTTCGGTTTTCTTTGCAGAGGAATAATTATCAAGATCATAGTTGATAATTTTATTCGGCATATCTACTCTTTCAATTTCTACCTTTGCATCGCCAAAAAATTTTGTAGCGAGGGTATCGTGATAGTCAGAAAAAACGACGACTCTTTTTATACCGGCTGCAATAAGTGCTTTTGCACAGGTAGTGCAAGGCATATTAGTAACATAGGCCGTCGCGCCTTTAATATTAATACCGTGGGTTGTTGCCTGAACTAATGCATTTATTTCAGCGTGATTTGTTCTGACACAATGATTATCAACAATCAGACAGCCAACATCATCACAGTGCGGCTGACCAGGTAATGATCCGTTATAACCAGTCGCTAACACGAACCGATCTTTTACCAAAACACAACCACAATGCATTCTCGGACAGGTTGCTCTCTCTGAGGCAAGCATCGCAAGTTTCAAAAAATATTCATCCCAGGAAGGTCTTTGGTTTGAACCCATAACAAATATTACTTTATAAGAAATTATTAGAACAGAAATTTATTAATCCGAAAGTTAAAGGATTTTTATTGTATTACAAGATCACGCCGGCAGGTAAATTCTGAAGAATTGATAAATAAATTGCAATGTGTTCCAGTAACACTTTAAATTCAATTCAAGATTCTATTTCGGACTTTATTAATGCGCTGTTCTGTGACTAATCAGCTGCTCTCTCAAATATATTCTCACGGCATCTTTTGTGGACGTTTTAAAAGTAATGAACACATCCTTTCCTTCTTTTTTAAAGATGTCGAGGTTACTTCTATCCATCCCCCTTGAAATAATGGCTGAACAATCATTCAATAAAGTATGAATGTTGCCAGAAATAAACACTTTATCACCCTTCTCCTGTTTTTTCTTTTTGCTGCTTTCTCTGTATTCAGTACTTTTGATCTCCGACTCATCAACATCAAAAACAATATATCCGGTTGTCGGGAGAAACGGCGATTTTATTGTTACCCCATCATTAGATTCGATGGCAATTTTCATCTTACTTTCCCTCCTTGGTTTTTTAGTTAACTATTTGGTGCCGGTTTTCTCCTAAAATGTGTACGATCTTCTTAGTTTAGGTCTTGATTTTTTAGCAAACCTTTTGTGTCGTGTTGCTCTGTAGATTTTTTTACTTTTACAAAGAGGACAATCCTCGGGAGTCTTTTCGCCTCTTTTAATTTCCCAATAATAGCCACAACCTTCACATTGAAACTTAGCTGTATTCATTAAGACCTCATTTTTCTGAAGAAAAATTTTATAACTCGTGTTTAAGAATCCATCAAGGAAAAGAACATAGAGCTGGATGACTGTGGTAGTAGAAATGTTTACGCTCTCAAAAACAATATAGCATTTTAAAATTAATTGTCAATTGCAATTTTGGAGAACGGAATTATTTTATGATGGCAAGAAGAAATATTTCCTTTTTATGAAGGATTTAAATCATTTCTGAGAGCAGTTCCTGACGCGGATTTGCAATAATAACCTTATTCACCAACAATCCTTTTTCTGAAACAACTCTGGCACCGGCTTCAACAGCAGAAGTAACTGCAGCAACATCTCCTGTTACGCTAAAGAAAGCCTTCCCGCCCAAAGCCATCGCAAGTCTAAGTTCCACAAGCTGAACTTTTGCCGCTTTTACAGCAGCATCTGCAGCTTCTATAAGTGAAGCGACAGAATATGATTCAACTATTCCAAGTGATTCCAGCATTTGCACGTTGTTATGACCAACTATTGCAGGAAATATTGTTGGGTGAACATTAGGAATTACAAAATTATCGATTACTCCAAATCCTATTGTATTAACTGCATTATCAACGGCTGAAGTTACTGCAGCAACGTCTCCTGCAATCAACGTCATATATTTTCCAGAGCAGATCGTTCTTGAAATCATTAACTCTACTTCTGAAGTTTTCAGCATAAGGTCGGCTGCCTGAATACCGGAAGCAATGCTTCCCAATTCAATTAATCCAATGGAATTTTTTGTAATCAT
>JARRKF010000050.1:0-8464 GCA_037388405.1 Ignavibacteriaceae bacterium
TTTTTTGTTATAAAGAATAATTACTCTGTGTAATGATTAATTACAATTGCAATATGTGCAGTGCAAACAGTACAAAAAGGCTTGCTTCCTTTCGAAAACATAATGCAGTCGAGCATAGGTCTGTACATTCCTGTTGAAACATAACCAGCTCCTTCGAACGCACCGACCTTTCCATAGTCCTTATTCTTTTTTAGATAACTATCCACCAGGTCTGAATGCTCCTTATCTTTTCTTGCATATTCAGCTTCAGCATTGTGAATTAATTCAATTGAAGCTTTATTCTTTTTAAGTTCTGCAATTTTATTATTCATTGCTCTACGTTCGGCTTGCCATTTATAATCCATTGAATCGAATGCGGCTTTGTTCCAGGGAGTTGGAATTTCAATCCCCGGAGAAACATATTCTTTCCATTTTAGTTTAGCAGGATCAAGCAATGCAGTTATATTCGGTTCCAAAGGTTCAATTTTAACAGGATAAAAATCATTATACTGAACATCTGAAGTATAGTATTCATCAGCTAAACCAGAAAATGAATGACCAAATTCGTGAAGGAAGAGATAATCTCTAAACTGATTATCAGTTGTAAATGTACAGAAAAGATTATAAATACCTCCACCGCCGTACCGTGAATGATTTATCATTATATAAATCGCGTCGTAAGGAACATTTGCAGCTAAATCTCTGACTGCTTTATTATCTTCAGTTAAAATATATCGCTCAGATCCCATTGAGTTAAATGTGCAACTAAGAACCGTGTTTTTATAAATTCCAGCTCTTGGTTCATCAATGCCGCTATCTTCTGAAGGTTTGAAAACACCGTGAATGTTAAATTTATTAGCATAGGTTTTATATGGTTCCTGGCTGAAGAAGACATCCGAAAAATGTTTTAAGTCTTTTTCGAATTTTATTCTTTCATCGATGGTGTAACCTTCTCCCAAAATTGCAATATCTACATGATTGTGTGGATCGCCGTTTGATTCAGCGTCATATACTTTTACCGACATATCCTTAATAACATCTCTTATTATCATAACATCTTCGGGATCAATTTCTCTTCTGAAAAATTCGAAGAGGTTTTGTTTTTCATCTCTTCTTTCTAGAGTAAAAATGATTTTACTTTTTGGAGAAGGAATTAAAACTGATTCGTGAAAAGTCTTCTTTATTCCATTTAAGCCTTCAGTACTGGTTTTATATTCACCGAAATAGCTGTCGAATCCTTTTGAAAAAATAAGCTGATTGGATGCTGCATCATAAATTTTTGCACAATATCTGCCAAGATTCAAATCATCTATAAGATACTTTCTGCTTCCAGCCCAGATACCATAATGATAAATCTGATCGAGTGTAACTAATTCTTCAGTTGAATTTCCAATGTGATAAAAATCTATACGCATTGTGTGATCGTTGAAATATTTATTGAATGTTTCAAAATCCTGTGAAAAAGCTGTAGGAGTAAGTAGTGGAAGTAACATTAACAGACCAAATATTTTATACATTTTTTCCTCACAAAAATTGTTATTCATTTTTATATACTAAAATATTGAAAATTAAACTGATATGAACGGTTTGCTTTCATATCTTGTAATTTTAACAGTAAAAAAATCTAACGGTTAATATAAATTTTAACGTTAAATAAAGAATTCCAGCATATTCAGTATCAGCTTAAAAGAGTTTTTCTCCCCCAAAAACCTTAAATTTGTTAATGATTTTATAGATTTTCTTCAAAACAAATATCAAAGGAGAATTTTTTTATGGCTCGCAAGAATGTATTAATTATGGGTGCGGCTGGTCGTGACTTTCATAATTTTAATGTCTTTTTCAGAAAAAACAAATCATATAATGTCGTAGCATTTACTGCAACACAAATTCCAAACATAGAAGGAAGAGTTTATCCAAGGCAGCTCGCCGGTGAACTGTATCCAAAAGGAATAAAAATTTATGAAGAGAAATACCTTGAAAAATTAATAAAGGAACTAAAGGTAGATGAAGTTGTATTTTCATACTCTGATGTTCCGTTTGATTATGTGATGACGAAAGCATCAATTGTAAATGCTGCTGGAGTTTCATTCAGATTACTTGGAGCAGAAGAAACACAGGTAAAAAGTAAAAAGCCTCTTGTTGCTGTTCTCGCGGTAAGAACCGGTTCGGGAAAATCACAAACTTCCAGAAAGCTTGTTAAAGTTTTAACTGATGCGGGGAAAAAAGTTGTAGCAATTCGTCACCCGATGCCTTACGGAGATTTGGTTAAACAAAAGGTTCAACGATTCGCAACTTACGAAGATCTAAAAAAGCATAATTGCACCATTGAAGAGATTGAAGAATACGAACCGCATATTGCAAGGGGCGGAGTAATTTATGCTGGTGTGGATTATGAAGCAATCTTAAGAGAAGCAGAAAAAGAAGCTGATATTATTTTATGGGATGGCGGAAATAATGATTTCTCATTCTACAAAGCTGATGTTACATTCACTGTTGTTGATCCGCACAGAGCAGGTCACGAACTCTATTATTATCCAGGAAATACTTCATTAAGAATGGCTATACTTCATTAAGAATGGCTGATGCTGCAGTCATAAACAAAATTGATTCTGCTAATGCTGATGATATTTTAGAAGTAATTGAAAATACAAAATTGGTAAACCCAAATGCTACAATAATTGAAGCTGCCTCACCAATTACGGTTGATAAACCAAATGTAATCAAAGGTAAAAAAGTTCTTGTTGTAGAGGATGGTCCAACATTGACTCACGGTGAAATGCAGTACGGTGCTGGTACAATTGCAGCACAGAAACTCGGTGCAAAAGAAATAATCGATCCGAGACCTTACACTGTAAAAACTATTTCTGACACGTTTAAGAAGTATCCAAACATCGGAATTCTTCTTCCTGCAATGGGTTACGGTAAAGCTCAAATGAAAGATCTTGAAACTACAATTAACAGAACAGAATGTGATTCAGTTGTGATAGGTACACCGATAGATTTAAGTAGATACATAAAAATCAACAAACCTTACACTCGTGTAAAATACGAGCTTCAGGAAATCGGGCAGAATACATTAGAAACCGTTCTGAAAGAGAAGAAAATAATTAAATAATTTCCCCCATTTTTCATTCCGGACGAGTTCAATAAGGACTCGATCCGGAATCTTTTTCAAACAATATTTTCAATTTATTTCTTTTCAACTGACTTTAAGATTAAAGTTGCTATTATTATTTTCAAATAAATATGAAATGAAGAAAAGATAAACAATTACAGATGCAGGATACAAACTGGATTCAAAAACAGGCAAATTTTTCTTTAGCAAGATTACTTCCTTTATTAACTGAAAAGTTTTCAGAAAAAGTCGAGGTTGGAGAATGGCAGAGATATATTCAGAGATTAACCCAGCATTTCCCAAGACTTTTCGGATTACTTTATCATATTTATGGGAAAGAATATGATTTCTTTTATCATCTTTCTGAAATTCTGAACACAGCAACAAAAGCCTGGATTGAACGATCGCCTGATCTGAAAGCGCTGGATGCAATCCGTGAACATGATCCAGGCTGGTATCAATCAAACAGGATGCTTGGTGCTGTTTGTTATGTAGATCTTTTTGCAGATAATCTTGAAGGGCTGAGAGAGAAAATCCCATACCTTAAAGAACTGAATATTACATATCTACACTTGATGCCAATCTTTAAAACTCCCGAAGGTGATAATGACGGTGGTTACGCAGTCAGTAGCTACCGAGAAGTTAATCCTGATCTCGGAACAATGGAAGATTTGAAGAAACTTGCTGAAGAATTACGTAATCACGGAATAAGTCTGGTTCTGGATTTCATTTTTAATCATACCTCAGACGAACACATATGGGCAAAGAAAGCCATGTCGGGTGATGAAGAATTTCAAAACTATTACAGAATGTTTCCGGACAGAAAATTACCTGATGAGTTTGAAAAGACAATCATCCCTGTTTTTCAGGATGACCATCCCGGCTGTTTTACTTACAGAAGTAGAATTAAGAAATGGGTCTGGACCACCTTTCACAATTACCAATGGGATTTGAATTATGAGAACCCTGTTGTGTTCAATAAAATGGCAGACGAAATGCTTTTCCTCGCAAATCAGGGAGTTGAAATTCTTAGACTTGATGCCGTTGCTTTTATCTGGAAGAAACTTGGTACCGATTGCGAAAATCTCCCTGAAGCTCACATAATCATTCAGGCATTTAATGCAGTTATGAAAATTGTTGCACCTTCATTCTTGTTTAAGTCTGAGGCAATAGTTCATCCTGATGAAGTAAATAAGTACATAAGTGAAGATGAGTGCCAGCTTTCATATAATCCGCAGATGATGGCACTGTTGTGGGAATCACTTGCAACTCAAAAAATTGCTCTTCTTCGTCACGCCCTTGAAAAAAGATTTAACATTCCCCCGAACTGTATGTGGGTTAATTATATTCGTAGTCACGATGATATTGGATGGGCATTTTCAAATGATGATGCAGAAGATTTGAAGATTAATCCTTCTGAATACAGAAAATTTTTATCGGAGTTTTATACTGGAAGATATCCAGATAGCTTTGCTAAAGGTCTCCCCTTCCAGGAAGATCCAAAAACAAAAGAAGGAAGAGTTTCAGGAACAACTGCATCACTTGCCGGATTAGAACAGGCTCTTGAAGAAAAAGATAAATATAAAATCGAGTTTGCAATCAGGAGAATTCTGTTACTACATGGAGTGATTTTAACAATGGGCGGAATCCCACTTATTTATATGGGTGATGGAATTGGGATGCTAAACGATTATGATTATGAAAGTTCAGCAGAGAAAATAGGCGATACCAGATGGATTCATCGTCCAAAGTTCGATTGGGAAAAACTTAAGGAAAGATCGGAGCCCGATTCAGTTACTGGTAAATTGTTTAATGGTTTATTAAAGCTCATTCGTTTAAGAGAAAAAACGCACGCGCTTTCAGGGAGTAATACCGAATTTGCAGATATGGGCAATGATCATCTTCTCGCTTACTTCAGGCACAATGAGGATAATAGTGTATTCATAATCGCAAACTTTAGTAATGAAGAACAAAACATAGCAGGTAACAGACTTAGACTTTTAGGTTTAAGCAAAACCGTTACTGATGTTGTAGCAGGTAAAACAATCACGGCTTCACAAAACCTTACTATCGAACCCTATCAGTTTATGATGTTAATAGGCGTTAGATAACAAGGTTTGCCATTCATCAAAATCCTTTGGAAATAAGTAAAACTATCCTTTAATTTTAGATTAGTTTCAATAATTATTTCTCATAAAATCATACATTCGTACATTCATACCGATTATTTCGGCAAAAAGATTAAAGCCGAATCAAACTTATCAAAAACAAACTTTGAGTAAAGCAATGAAAAAGTTATTAAGCATCTTTACCGCTTTTTTTCTTCTAACAATTTCTTTTAACGTTTTTTGTCAAAATGAATCCAAAACAGATTCACTTAAAAATATTTCACTTACCGGTTTATCATTCAGAAGCATCGGACCAGCTGTAACTTCTGGAAGAGTTGTGGCTCTTGCTATTAACCCGAACGACCATAGTGAATATTATGTTGGTTCAGGTCATGGTTCTTTGTGGAAGACTACTAATTTCGGAATAACATTCGAACCGATTTTTGACGGAAACAAATCTTACGCAATAGGTTCAATTGCAATCGATCCAGAAAACACTAACATAGTTTGGGTGGGAACTGGTGAAAACGATGTTCAAAATAATGTAATATACGGAGATGGAATCTACAGAACCGAAGATGGTGGAAAAACATGGAATAATATGGGATTGGATAGTTCTTATCACATTGGTGAAATAGTAATCGATCCTAATAATTCTAATATAGTTTATGCTGCTGCTTATGGATCATCAAGATTTCCCGGAGGTCAAAGAGGAATTTTTAAAACAACTGACAGCGGAAAAACCTGGAAGAATGTTTTGTTTGTAAGTCAATACACCGGCTGTTATGAAGTCCACATGGATCCGCGATATTCAAATATTTTATATGCAGTTGCACATCAGAGAATGAGAAACTTATACACTGGTGTTTACGGCGGACCTGAAAGTGGAGTTTACAGAAGTCTTGATAATGGTGAAACATGGGAAAAGCTTAAAAATGGTTTTCCAACAAAGGATGTTGGGAGAATAGGATTAGCAATCTCGCCTGTAAATCCTGATGTTCTTTATGCAATAGTGGATGCAACTGATAAAGACAAAGGTATTTATAAAAGTGAAGACCGTGGTGCAAGCTGGACTAAGCAAAGTAAATATGTTTCTTCTTATACTTTTTATTTCCAGAAATTATATTGCGACACAAAAGATATTGACAGAGTCTATAGCAACGATGTTTTCATTCAGGTTACAATTGATGGAGGTAAAACCTGGAAGAACCTTGGTGACGATTTGAAGCACCCTGACAACCACGTAATCTGGATTGACCCGGATGATAATACTCATTTAATTGCTGGCTGTGACGGAGGCGTTTATGAAACTTACGATATGGCAAAGAACTGGAATTTTAAACCAAACATTCCAATTGCAGAAGTTTATAAAATTACAACAGATAACGAGTTACCATTCTACGACGTCTACATAGGAACGCAGGATAACAATAGTTTATATGGTCCCTCTCGCACAATTAGTTCAGCAGGTATAGTAAATTCAGATTGGTTCTTTACAAACTCGGGAGATGGTTTCCAGACTCAAGTTGATTGGAAAAATCCAGATATAGTATATGCCCAATCACAGTTCGGAGGATTAGTTCGCTTTGATAAAAAAAGTGGGCAGAATCTTTTCATTCAGCCACAGGATTTTGCTGATAGTGCTTACAGATTTGATTGGGATGCAGCATTACTGATTTCAAAGTTCGATCATAAAAGATTATACCAGGGTGGTAACAAACTTTTACGAAGTGATGATCAGGGAAGTACCTGGAAAGAAATTAGTCCGGATTTAACGAGAGGTGTTCCGCAGGAAATGCAGAATTTGATGGGTCGAAGTTGGAGCATTGATGAGCTTGCACGTAAGAGTTCTATGGCTCAAATCGTTACGATTGCAGAATCTCCATTGGATGAAAACTTATTGTTTGTAGGATCAGGTGACGGATTAATTCATTATACAACCGATGGTGGATCTAGCTGGAATAAATCTTCAACTCCCGGTTTACCTGAGTATGCAAGAATAAACAAGATAATCGCATCTAATTTTGATAAGCAAGTAGCTTACGCTGCCTGTCATAATTTTTTTGGCGGAGATTATAAACCTTATCTCTACAAAACAACTGACGGCGGAAAAAGCTGGTTTAAGAGTAATGGTAATCTCCCTGAAGAAGGAAGCACATATTCGGTTCAGGAAGACAATGTTGATAAAAATCTGCTGTTTGTTGGAACTCAGTACGGCGTTTTCTTCACAAATAACGGCGGCGATGAATGGATTCAACTTAAAAATGGAATTCCACCAACTTGCGTAACCGATATGGAAATCCAGCAGAGAGAAAATGATCTTGCAGTTTGTACTTTCGGCAGAGGAGTTTATATTTTAGATGACTACACTCCCCTTCGATTTTTATCAACTGAAACTTTGAAGAAAGATGCCGAAATCTTTCCAATAAAAGATGCATTGATGTTCATACCATCAAATCCGTTTGGATTCAGAGGAACAGCATTCCAGGGGGCAAGTTTTTACTCAGCACCAAATCCTGAACTCGGAGCAGTATTCACTTATTATTTAAAAGATGAATTCAAAACTCTCAAAGAGAAAAGGAGAGAAAAGGAGAAAGAGGAACAGAAAAAAGGTGAGAATGTAAAATATCCTTCTTACAAAGAACTAAAAGCTGAACAGGAAGAACCGGAAGCGTATTTGCTTTTTACAATTACTGACGATTCGGGAAATGTAGTTCGCAAAATAAAAACCGAAGGAAAGAAAGGTGTAAACAGAATAGTATGGAATTTCCGCTATACGCCATTCACGCCTGTTTCCCTTGAACCATTTGATAATTCTGTTCCATGGAACGAACCGGATAAAGGTTATATGATTATACCAGGAAAATATTTTGTATCTCTTTCGAAATATGAGGACGGGAAATTCACTGAACTGGTAGCACCAAAAGAATTTTTATGTAAGTCATTAAATAATACCACAATTCCAGCAGAAGATAAACCTGCTCTTGATGCATTCAACAAAAAAGTTGCAGAACTAACACGAGCAATGTCGGGTGCAGATGCTTTTAGAAAGGACCTCGTTGATAAGCTTTCTTATATGAAAAAAGCTGCAATTGATGGTGCATATGTTCCGGATGAATTATATCAAAAAATAATTAACATTGAACTGAATTTAAAAGATTTCAACCGGGAACTAAACGGTGATCCACTGAGAGCAAGGTATGAAGGCGCATCACCGACTTCACTTAAAGGTAGAGTTGATCTAATTACCGGTGCTTTATGG
>JARRKF010000051.1:0-6075 GCA_037388405.1 Ignavibacteriaceae bacterium
AGAAAAAATTATAGATGTTTCAACGACAAATGCTTACAGAGTTATTAATTCTGAGAGTGATGGATTACCAGGATTAATAGTTGATCGCTATGGTGAGTATCTTGTTTGTCAATTTCTTTCATCGGGAGCTGAATTTTTTAAGGAAACGATTACAGAAGTTTTAGATGATATTTTCAAACCAAAAGGAATTTATGAACGATCAAATGTTGATGTTCGTGAAAAGGAAGGATTGAAACCGACAAAAGGATTACTCAGAGGAAAGGAGCCAGAAGAGTTAGTTGAGATACTTGAAAACGGTTTAAAGTTTTTAGTTGACATTAAAGAAGGACACAAAACAGGTTTTTATCTTGATCAGAGAGATAATCGAAAATTGCTTTCTGAATTTGCGAAAGAAAAAACAGTTTTAAATTGCTTTTCATACACCGGAGGGTTTTCTGTTTGCGCACTTGCTGCGGGTGCTTTACAAGTAACACAGGTTGAAACTTCTGGTTCAGCACTGGATTTATCAATTAAAAATATTGAATTAAATAAGCTTGATGCTTCTCAAATTAAAAACGTAAATGGGGATGTTTTTGAAGTACTTCGAAAGTTCAGAGATGAAAGAAGAACATTTGATTTAGTAATTCTAGATCCGCCAAAGTTTGCTGAATCTGCTTCACAAATTCAAAAAGCGAGCAGGGGATATAAGGATATTAACTTACTTGCAATAAAACTTTTAAATCCAGGCGGAATCTTATTCACATTTTCATGTTCGGGTCACATATCTCAGGAATTGTTTCAGAAAATTGTTTCGGATGCAGCACTTGATGCTGAAAGAGAAGTAAAAATTATTAAACAGCTCACTCAATCTGCTGATCATCCAGTCGCACTTAATTTTCCCGAAGGACTTTACTTAAAAGGTTTAGTTTGTTCTGTGAGATAAAAAGTCTATCAAATTAATTCATACCTTTAATATCAATTCTTTTTGACTATAATTTTGTATTGATTATTAATAATTATTTGGAATAAAATGAACATCTGGCTATTAGGTGTTTTAATTTTCTTTGCAAGAATAATTGATGTATCGGTCGGTACTTTAAGAACAATCAGCATTGTGCAGGGAAGAACTAAAGTTGCTTTCTTTCTTGCATTTATTGAAACGAGTGTCTGGCTTATTGTGTTAAGTCAGGTCTTACCAAAAGTAATGCTGGAACCGTTACTAGGTGTTTTCTATGCGTTTGGATTTGCGTCAGGTAATGTCGTAGGGATTTTAGTTGAAAAAAGACTTGCAATGGGATACATTAATTTCAGAATTATTACAGCTAAGTATGCAAAGGAGATTACAAATACATTAAGAGAAAAAGGTTTTGCTGTAACAAACTTTGAAGGTGAAGGAAAAGACGGTAAAGTAACCGAGATTTATGTAGCGACAGATAGAAAAAATCTTCCGGTGCTGATAAAAATTGTAAAAGAAATTGAGCCGGATGCTTTTTATATAGCAGAGCAAGCCGGCATTGTCAGCAAAATAAGAAGACCAACTATGGTTCCGGCTACGGGTTGGAGAGCGGTCCAGAAAAAGAAATAAAAACTGAAAATGATTGAAAGAGAGATGATGAAATGAAAGAATATGAATTAATAGAATCAGCTTCATTAAATGATTTTGCACATTCAGCTTCTAAAGAGACAGTTGAAAAATGTGGAATAAAAATTTTTCCTGTTGGTGGGGTTAACGGATTAATCTCTTTTAAAATAGATATTCTCGCCTTTAATCGGGTGGTTGGATTAGGTATTAAAGAACCGATAGATGAAGATATTATAGATATTATCTTAAACAAAATTGAAGCTAATCAGGTGAACAGGTTTTTTATCCAGATCCATCCGGAAGTGTATTCTGATAAACTGAGACGTCTGCTTGAACTAAACACTTTTTCACATTACAATAATTGGGTTAGGTTAGTAAGAGATGCTTCTCCGGCAAGCAAAATAAAAACGAAGCTTGAAATTAAAACGATAACCAAAAATACAAGCAAATTGTTTGGTGAAATAGTTGTTAAATCTTTTGAGTGGCCTGATGAATTAGCTGAATGGATAGCGTCACCAATCGGAAGAAAAAACTGGTATCACTATATGGTTTTCGAAAAAAATATTCCTATTGCTACAGCGGCGTTTTTCCATACAGGAAGTTACGCCTGGTTCGATTTTGCCGCAACACATCCTGACCACAGAGGTAAGGGTGCACAGTCAGCTTTACTAGCCAGAAGAATTGATGATTGCAGGAAGCTGGGAGTTAAAACAATTATTGTTGAAACAGCAGAACAAACTTCAAAAAAAGAATCCCCTTCATACAGAAATGTTTTAAACGCTGGATTTAAAGAAGCTTACAAAAGACCGAACTTTATTTTTGTTAAAAGTTAGCAATGTTTTAAAAATTTTTTTATTAAAAATGAAAAGGGAACAGTGTTATAGTTCCCTTTTTTAATTAAAGTATTTAAATGTTAAAACGAAGCGAACCAATGAAGTTTCTTCCAGCAGCCGATATTCCCGAAGAATATGGTCTGTATCTCTGATCAGTAATGTTTTCTACACCCAGGTATAATTCAAAATTTTCAAAGAGCTGGTAGCTCAACTTTAAATTTAAAGTGTACCAGGAAGGTTGATAGGGATTGCCGTTTGCATCTTTTGCGTATAGATAATCTTTTTCTACCTCACTTGGTGCAAGATCTTCATATTTTATTTCACCATTATAAACCACGTAAAGATTAATCTCAATCTTTTTCATCCTGAAAATAAATTCAGTTTTTCCAAACCATGGTGCCGCATGCCTCAACGGAACTTTATTACCAGCATCATCTTCCTCCTCGCCTTTTTGATAATTAAAGCTGCTTCTAATGTTAAAATGCTCGGCAAAATTAATATCAACCATCGCTTCAATTCCCCAAATGTGTGCAAATGCAGCGTTCTGAATTGCCTGTACTTTGCTAATTTCTCCGTTATAAATTATACTATCCATTCCGTTCAAAGTAAAATCACGCCTTACCAATGCGTCATCAAGATATGTATAATATCCGGTAACATCGAACTCGGCAAAATTCTGAAAAACTTTTATTATGCTTAGTTCAGCATTGTAAGCATACTCTGGTTTTAGATTAGGATTTGGTACAACCACAGCCCCCGGCTCTGAATCAAATACTTTTCCTATATCATCAATATTTGGAGCTCTGAAACCGGATGCAAGATTGAAATTGATCTGCCAGTCATGAGTAGGATGCCAAACAAGTCCAGCAGTGCCGGTTAATGCACCATTTCTTTGCTCAGCAGTTGTAAATGGAAATGGATAAAAAGTTGTGTCAAATTTAGCATCTAATGTTACATAGTTATAGCGAATACCCGCCTGCAAAATATATTGAGGACTAAACCTGTTTTTATATGTTAAATAAACTCCATAAGAATTCCAGGTTGAACCATCAGGATATCTTGAAGGGCCGGGCGAAATTACTCCTGTATTTATATTTTCCGAATTACCAGTTGATTCAACTTTATTTAGCACGACTTCAGCACCATAAAACAAATTAGAGCTTTTGTTTATTTCTTTAATCAGATCAAGATTTGTTGAGAAGGCGTTGACCTTTTCTGTATTGTTTGTTTTGTTCACAGCATTAAGATTTCTATCGTGCCTGCTTTCTTCAAAATGCTGATAAGCAATAATCAATTTTGATAAGTCATATATTGAATTACCTGAATAATTCGTAATCATTAAGTTATTCATCATCCAATTCTGTGGACCGTAGTACCATTCTGCAGAACGAAGAGTATTCCCTCTAGGACGTATAAGCCTGTCATACCTTGAATAATCTGATGTCGTTGAGTATTGAAAGGCATATTCAAATTCCCATTCATTAACAGGAGAGAATAAAATTTTCTGCATAAAGTTTACCTGATTATAACCGGATGGAACTTGTTCTTTGGGTTCAGGATTTGTTACGACAGTATCTTTACCATTAATTCTTGTTTGATAAGTAGGTCTAAGGTAATCTTTAGGACCATTCGAGCCCATAACAAGGTTATCAAAATCAGAATATGTAACACTGGTAAGGAAGCCCCATTTGTTTAATCCAATATTAAAATGCAGGTGACCGGTTTTTTCTAAATCTGCTGAAGAGAATCTTCCCATTACTCCGGCATTCATCATAACATTTTCACCCAAAGATAGTCTTGGAGACAAAGTGTGAAAATTCATCACGCCTCCAATTGCATCACTTCCATAGATAACAGAGCCGGGTCCGAAAATAATTTCAGTATGGCTGAGTGAATTTGCATCCAGTGAAATTACATTTTGCAGATTGCCGCTTCTGAAAATTGCTGTGTTCATTCTTACACCGTCAACTACAATTAGCAACCTGTTAGTAGCAAAACCTCTTATCATCGGGCTACCGCCACCAAGCTGACTTTTTTGAACGAAAACATTCCCTGACATTTCAAGCATATCTGCGGTAGTTTGCGGATTCTGGAAATCTACTTCCCGCGGTGTTATCACGTCAATCGTATTTGGAACATCGCTTTTATTTTCTTCCCATCTGTTAGAACTTACAACCACATTGTCGAGGGAGATAGTAGTTTCTTTCATCAGCACGATGAAATTATTTGTTTCAAGATCTGAGAAAGTCGTTTCGTATTTTTCATATCCTAAAAGACGAAACACAATTTTTTTACTTTTATCCAATCTCTCAATGTTAACTTTACCATTTGAGTTAGTTAATAGAGCTCTGTTGGGGTCTGAATTGTAAACCGAAACCAGTTCAAGTGGATTTTGGGTTGTCTGATCTTTGACTGTGACAACTTGTGCGTGTAATGAAACAGCAAAGAGTAATAACAAAAATATTTTCATTTTAATTCCTGTAATTTTATTAGCACGAATACATCATAGCAGTAAAATCAGATTTCATTTGCTATGATTATTTTAATTATTATCTGAACGAAAATGCGAAGCGTGCTACGAACGGGGAGGTGGTGTAGTTAAAGGGTGAATTCCGTCTAAAACATTGAAAGAAAGATTTGAGAAATAATCCTTCTCAGTGTAGCCCAAAGAAATGTAATTTAATTCAAGTGGCGTCGAATAAAACAGATTGAAAGAGTTGCAAATACTTTCTAAGTCTTCTTCTTTTTCCGAGTCGTCATCAATTAATTTTTTAAAGTATTTATCAAAGTAGGAATAAAGTTTCGATTCATTTTCATCCTGGACACAGTATAAAAAAACAAAATCTCCAGAAAATTCTTTTTTGAAAACATCGTACATAATATTCTGATGACGGAATTCGTCTTCTTCTATCCACTGAATTCCTGTAAGACCTAAATCCAAATCGGCTTTCTTAAATTTAAATGAAACCAGGTCTGTTTCGGAAAAATCATTCAGCATAATTTCAATAATTTCAGCTCTGTATTTTGCCTGGAGTATTTTAAAGAAAGCAAATTGAATCACTCCGTGAGAGATAATCAGGAATAACAGACAGATTGAAATTATTTTCTTTATTCGCATTAAGAAAAAATTATCTAATTATAAATATGAGTATGGTACTAAAAGTACTATTTCTATTCCTCAAATTTACGTTTTTCGTAAAAGACTTAACATTTATTATGACAGAACCAATTGCTGGTTTTAGTTACAACAAACATTTCACAAGGAAATTACTTTTTGTTTCTTTATTTTTAGGCAGTTGAAGATAATATCTGCTGTGAAAAAGACAATACCGATATTGCTCACCCTCCTTATTCTTTTGAACTCCGTAGGCTATATCCTCATCTACATTGAACGATTAGCAAGTAATAAGATAGAAATGATGACAATTCTTAAATCCGAGCGATACTCTTCACATATATTAAAATTGAAATTTACAAGACTTGAATACATTCGGGATTTAAACTGGAAAGAAGAAAATGAATTTGAATACAAGAATGAAATGTACGACGTTGCAAAAATAGAAAGAATAGGTGATAATGTTTTTATCTATTGTGTCCGTGATGAAATGGAAGAACAGCTAATTGCTAATTTTGAAAGGGTAACAGGCACAAATTCAACAAAGGATAAAATAGCACCAAGTC
>JARRKF010000052.1:0-6063 GCA_037388405.1 Ignavibacteriaceae bacterium
TGCAAAACAAATGCGTCCATTTGTTGAAGATCTTTCAAATGTTTCGGACAAGTTTTTATCGGTTTATCCGAACGCTGGGCTCCCAAACGAAATGGGCGGCTACGATGAAACCCCAGAAATAATGTCCGAAGTTCTTAATGATTTTTTGAAAAGCGGTTTTGTGAATATAGTTGGTGGCTGTTGCGGCACAACTCCTGACCATATAAAAGCGATTTCGAAGATTGTTAAAAATTTCAAGCCAAGAATCCCGAAGAAACAGGAACCCTATTTAAGACTTAGCGGGCTAGAACCGGTTGTTCTTCGTCCTGATTCTAACTTTATGAACATTGGAGAAAGGACAAATGTAACCGGCTCTAAAAAGTTTGCTCGACTTATAAAAGAAAATAACTATGACGAGGCACTTTCGGTTGCACGCGATCAGGTTGATGGAGGCGCACAGGTTCTTGATGTGAATATGGACGAGGGAATGCTTGATTCTGAAGCAGCTATGACAAAGTTTCTAAATCTTCTTGAGGCGGAGCCAGATATTGCAAAGCTTCCGATAATGATTGATTCATCGAAATGGTCCGTTATAGAAGCTGGTTTAAAATGTCTTCAAGGAAAAGGTATTGTTAATTCAATTTCACTAAAAGAAGGAGAAGGTGCCTTTAAAGAACACGCCAGGAAAGTTTTGAGCTATGGCGCCGCAGTTATAGTTATGGCTTTCGATGAAAAAGGTCAGGCGGATACTCCTGAGAGAAGAATAGAAATTTGCAAACGTGCATACGATATTTTAACAAAAGAAATTTGTTTCCCATCGCAGGACATAATATTTGATCCGAACATTCTTGCAATAGCAACCGGAATAGAGGAGCACAATAACTACGGTGTGGATTACATCGAGGCAACAAGATGGATAAAGCAAAATCTTGCATTGGCAAAAGTAAGCGGTGGGGTGAGCAATCTTTCATTTTCTTTCCGTGGGAATGATACAGTTCGTGAGGCGATGCATTCTGCATTTCTGTTTCATGCAATAAAAGCAGGAATGGATATGGGAATTGTTAATGCTGGTCAGCTTGAGGTTTATGAAGAAATCCCTAAAGGGCTATTAGAAAAAGTTGAAGATGTAATTTTGAACCGTAAACCCGAAGCAACTGAAAGACTAATTGAGTTTGCGGAGACGATAAAGAAAAAAGATAAGCAGGAAGAGAAAAAAGATGAGTGGAGAAATCTATCGGTTGAAGAAAGATTAAAACATTCACTAATAAAAGGAATTGTTGAATATATTGACGAAGATGTAGAAGAAGCCAGATTAAAATATTCACAGCCATTAGAAATTATTGAAGGTCCCTTAATGGCAGGAATGAATGTGGTCGGCGATTTGTTCGGTGCCGGAAAAATGTTTTTACCGCAGGTTGTAAAGAGTGCAAGAGTTATGAAAAAAGCAGTAGCCCTTCTAATCCCTTACATCGAGGCTGATAAAATAAATAATCCTAATCCTCGCAGACAAGGCAAAGTGTTAATTGCTACCGTTAAAGGCGATGTTCACGATATCGGTAAAAACATTGTTGGTGTTGTGCTTGGTTGCAATAATTATGAAGTAATTGATTTGGGAGTGATGGTACATACCGAAAAAATTCTGCAGACCGCGATAGACGAAAAAGTTGATGTGGTAGGTTTAAGCGGTTTAATTACTCCATCACTTGATGAAATGGTTCACGCTGCAAAAGAAATGGAAAGAAGAGGAATGAAACTCCCATTACTTATTGGTGGCGCAACAACCTCGCGCGTTCATACTGCTGTTAAAATAGCACCAAATTATAGTGGCCCCGTAATTCACGTGCTCGATGCATCCCGTAGTGTTTCAGTTGTTTCAAATATAATTAACGAAAACAGGAACCAAAGGGAAAAGTTCATTAGGTCTTACAGAGAAGAATATTCGAAGCTGAGAGAAGATTATGGGAAAAAGCAATCAGAAAAGAATTTTGTTTCTCTCGAAAAAGCCAGAGAGAATCGTTTAAAAATTGATTGGACAAAATCTGTAATCAACAAACCAAATGTGCAGGGAACTAAGGCTTTTAATAATTATCCACTTTCAACTTTAAGAGATTACATTGACTGGACGCCTTTTTTTATGACCTGGGAATTGAAAGGAAAGTATCCGTTTATACTTGAAGATAAAATAGTTGGGACCGAAGCAAAAAAACTTTTTGACGATGCAAACAGATTGCTTGACAATATTATAAGTGAAAAATTAATTAAGGCAAATGGGATTATAGGAATATTCCCGGCAAACTCTGTTGGTTTTGATGATATTGAAATTTATTCTGATGAATCCCGAAGCGGAGTTAAGAGAGTTCTTCACACAATTCGACAACAGATGCAAAAGTCTTCCGGCGAACCAAATATCGCTCTTGCAGATTTTATCGCACCAAAAGAGTCAGGAGTTAAAGATTATATCGGAATGTTTGCGGTTACAGCAGGAATTGGAATAGAAAAATTGACCGAGAAATTTGACAAAGAGAATGATGACTATAACAGTATAATGGTTAAGGCTATTGCCGATAGACTGGCCGAAGCATTTGCAGAACATCTTCACGAACTTGTAAGAAAAAAATATTGGGGATACGATTCCGATGAAAAATTTTCAAATGAAGAATTGATAAGAGAAAAATATATTGGTATTCGACCAGCACCTGGATATCCTGCTCAACCCGATCACACTGAAAAACCAATCATTTTTTCTTTGCTGGAAGTTGAGAAAAATACAGGAATAAAATTAACTGAAAGTTTGGCAATGTATCCGGCGGCAAGCGTTAGTGGTCTTTACTTTGCTAGTCCCAAAGCAAAATATTTTTCTGTTGGAAAAATCGGAAAAGACCAAATCCTAGATTACCATCGTCGTAAAGGTATGAGCGTTGAAGAAGTTGAAAGATGGTTAAGCCCTATTTTAAACTATTAGTTTTGATGATCATACAAATAAAGAAATTCATTGTCGATAATTTTCCTCTTAGTTCAAGAAAAGTTTACCATACTGTAAATAAGTTTATTTATAAGGGGAACAAATATTACTGCCCAATTTGTGAGAGGGAATTTCGCAGATTTTTACCCGGACCGGATAGAATAAAGAGCAACTCAAAATGTCCGGGATGCAGTTCGCTGGAAAGGCATCGCTTGCTCTGGCTTTATCTGAAGGACAAGCTAAATATTCTTAACTCAAAAATTGAATTACTTAATATTGCCCCTGACTATTCAACACAAAACAAACTTATGAAATTAGTTAATATTGATTATACAAGCGTTGATCTTGATTCTCCCTTGGCCATTCAAAAAGCAGATTTGACAAAACTTCCGTTTGAGGTGAATAGATTTGATGCAATAATATGTTATCACGTTTTGGAACATATCGAAAACGACCGTAAAGCGATGTCTGAATTGTTCAGAGTTCTTAAACCAGGCGGCTGGGCCATTTTACAAACCCCAATTGATGATGAAAGGGTAGAAACATTTGAGGATTTCACCGTAACATCTCTCCAAGAAAGGAAGAAAATATTTGGCCAGGAAGACCACGTAAGAATTTATGGTAAAGATTATTTTGCGCGTTTGAGGAAAGCAGGCTTTGATGTAACAGAAGATGCTTATATCAGAAAGTTTAACCAATCCGAAATAGAAAAGTTTGTTTTAGATAAAGATGAAAAGATTTGCTTTTGCCTGAAACCGAATCAATAAAAATCAACCGAGAAATCATTTAAATTGTTTGGTCAAAAAGAAAGTAGACTATAACTTTACCCTTCAAATACTTTAATACTCAATCATAAACGGAATGCTCTTATGACTGAAACTACTCTTGTGAAAAAACCAGGAATTTCTTCATTCTCTAAAAATTACTGGATTGTAATTATGATGGAGTTCTTTGAGCGAGGCTCCTATTATGGGATGATGAGCATCCTTTCGGTTTATATGACAGATCAGCTTGATTTTTCTAAAGAGAGTGTTGGTGTTATTAAAAGTACAATTCAACCCCTTCTTTATATACTTCCCATATTATCTGGTGCGATTGGCGAAAGATTTGGTTATAGGAAAACATTAACCTTCGCTTTTATTTTTTTAGGACTTGGTTATTTTCTTACAAGCCAGACTACAGAATATGTTACCGTGTTCGCCAGCCTGATAATAATGGCAGTTGGTGCCGGAGCCTTCAAACCAATGATCTCAGGAACAATAGCAAGGGAGACAGATGAAAGTAACAGCACTCTGGGCTTCGGAATTTTTTATTGGTCTATAAACCTTGGGGCATTCTTGTTCCCGTTGATTCTTGTTCCGTACATTAAAAACACATTCGGCTGGCAGTATGTAATGCTTGCTTCGGCAATCGCCACAGCATCGATGCTTATACCAACCTTCTTAGTTTATAAGGAGCCGAAGAAACCAGAAAACACAAAAACCATTGCCGAGGTGCTCAAAGGAGCAGTGATGGTTCTAACGGATGTGAGATTTATACTTCTGATAGTTATTTATTCCGGATTCTGGATTTTATACTTTCAAATGTTCGATTCTGTTTTATGGTATGTTCAAAAGTATGTTGACGCAACATCAGTAGATAATTTTGTAAATGGAATTTTTTCGGCTGTCGGGATCAATCTAAATTGGAAATTTGATATTGAACATGTTACAGTAATTAATGCCGGGACTATAATTTTGCTACAAATTCTTGTATCAAACATTGTCAAACACACAAAAGCTCTTCCAACAATGATTGCCGGAATTGCAATGGGTACAATTGGAATGGCAATTCTTGCGATCAATACCAACATATGGGTGTTTATCATCGGTATAGTAATTTTTTCAATTGGAGAAATGACAGCTCATCCAAAGTTCATTAGCTATGTCGGCTTGATTGCCCCCGAAGATAAAAAAGCGTTATATCTGGGTTATGCATTCTTATATGGTGTGCTAGGAAGCCTGATCGGTGGAATTTTAGGCGCTAATCTATATGTATACTTTGTAGATACTTTAAATCAACCAAGCACCTTGTGGATAATATTTTCTCTGATAGGTGTAGCTACAATTTTAGGGCTAATATTGTATAATAAATTTCTTGCACCGAAGAAATATTAATTAAAGAATACAGTTAAATATGAACTCAGAGAAGAAAGGTTGTTCACCATTAAAATATTTACGGAGGTTGTTTATGAATTATCCCATATCTAAAAATCATTTTCAGGTACAGTGGGGCGGAACCAATATTGGATTTATGGAAGTTAGCGGACTAGCGATAGAAATAGACGTTATTCCATATCGCGAAGGTTCTTCAAAGGAAAATTCAGAAACACTGTTGCCAGGACTAAAAAGACATTCTCCTGTTGTGTTAAAACGTGGGATAGTAAAAAACGATGATGAGTTTTATAAATGGATTAACACCGCACAGTTCAGTTCTATTGAACGAAGGGATGTTACAATTTCTCTTTTAAACGAAAACCACGAGCCTGTTGTAGTCTGGAAAATTAAAAATGCCTTTCCTTCAAAGCTTGAGTATTCTCCTTTGTATTCAAGAGGAAGCGATGTTGCGATTGAATCCTTAACATTGGTTCACGAAGGATTGGTTGTTGAGTATCTTTAGCTCTAAATCAGGCTGATTGTTTTCAGCTTATGAGATTCTCTGCAGTTTCAAATAAGTTTTTATTGCCGAATGGATCTTTTCTGTCTTCGTCAAAGTTAGGATGGTAATAATCATTACTCTCCATTTCCTGAACCCATCCATTTTCTAATCCGTATTTATTGAGCAAGCTCATAACACGATTATATTCCGTATGAGTTATTTTTCTATTCAGCAGAATATTTCTTGAAGCTCGGTTTGTTGGGTAGTATTGAGCCATTACCGATATATGAATTTTAGGATCAAGATCTTTGCTAATGAATTTAAATACTTCTTCTGACTCTGCCAGACCGTTTGGTAAAACCAGATGACGAATAATTAACCCTCTAACAACCACACCGTTTTCGTAAACAAGTTTGCTTCCAACCTGATTATACATTTCTCTTATAGCAAGTTTTGTTTTGTCAAAATAATCCGGAATCTTTGAG
>JARRKF010000053.1:0-6023 GCA_037388405.1 Ignavibacteriaceae bacterium
AAACCCATTCATTGCCAAGTTTTGAAAGTGCTCTGATTGTTGTAGGATTTAGATAGAGAATATTAATTCTATATTTTGAAATCAGTTGCCAGTACTTATCTGCTTCAGGATAAATCGGAACTCCCTCATAAAGGAAAGTGGTTACTCCATTAAGCAGCGGACCATATATACTATAAGTGTGTGCAGATATCCAGCTAATATCCGAAACCGACCAGATGATGTCATTCCCTTTAAGATCGAAAATCCATTTAGAAGAAATGTAAGATTGAACCATGTATCCGCCGGTAAGATGAAGTATATTAATTAAATCACCTTTAGAACCATTGGTGAACATGCTGAAAAGGGGCTGCTGTGAAAGAAGTGGAAGTGCCTCACACTCATCAGTTACTTTCGATATTTCGTTCTGCCAGCTTACCTCTTTTTCGGAAATTGGCTTCAGTTCAGATTCTTTAGACCTGTTGAACACAATAATTTTTTCTACTGTTGACGATTCTTCAAGAGCAAGCTTAACTTTAGCTTTTAGATTATTCTGGAAGCCTTTTCTGATTATAAAATCCTGTGTAATAATGTACTTACAGGAAATACTCTTTATCCGTTCTGCGAGAGCTGTACTACTAAGTTCACTGTAGACTACCGAATGTATTGCCCCAATCCTGCTGCATGCAAGCATCGCTATTAATGCTTCAGGAATTACTCCCATATATACTATTACATAGTCACCTTTTTTTACCCCTAAACTTTTTAGGAGATTAGCAAACTTGCAAACGTGCGTAAATAGTAATTGATACGTAAGTATTCTGCTCTCGCCGGTCTCACTTTCCCAGATAACGGCAGCTTTATTTCTTTTCTCGGTTGTTAAATGTCTGTCAAGACAATTGTAGCTCAGATTGGTTTTTCCTCCAACAAACCACTTTGAACTGAAGGCTTTTCCTTGCTTAACCTCTTTCCACGAGTTAAACCAAAAAAGTTCTCTGGCTTCACCACTCCAGAATCGATCTCTGTCAGCAATAGAAAATTCATAAACATTTTTATATTGATTGAAGGAAGAAAAGTGAGCATCTTCTTTAAATTCGGGGGATGCTTTGAATGTCGGTTCATTATTCATTGATTATAAAGGTTTTCCCCTTTTCTTGTACAGATGTTATCAACATTAAAATTGCAATCTAATACTTGAGGTTATAAATTAGATATTGTACTTTGTAAAATCAAACAATGATAATTGAAATTTATAATTAAGCTTTGTTAAGTGATTGTTTATGAAGAATCTTAACTCCCTTGCTGCCTTTTTTACAGTAATTCTCATTTTCTTTTCTGGTTGCTCAGATTCTGAAGATGGTAATGTAGGTGTCGTTTCTGCCGGTTCTCCTGAAGCGGTTTCGGCGGGATTGGATATACTTAAACAGGGAGGAAACGCTGTTGATGCATCCATTGCTGTTGCCTTTGCATTAGGTGTTACTGAACCAGCACAAAGTGGTTTGGGCGGACAAGCACAATTTCTTATTTATCGACCCGGGGAAGAACCAATAATAATAAATGGAACTTCTTTTTCGCCATCACACTTGCCTGAAAATATTTCTAAAAAAGATCTGGTAAAACATAAAGCAACAACGGTTCCTTCAATGGTAAAAGTTCTTGACTATCTGTGGAAAAATTATTCTGCCGGGTTAGAGTGGAATGATTTGATAAATCCAGCTATCGAATTTGCAGAAGAGGGTTTTCCCCTTACTGAATTCAGACACAAAGTTCTCAAATATAATCTTGAAGTATTAAGAGAGTATCCCTTAATAAGTAAATTATTTCTAGGTAAGGATGGCTCATTAATTAATGAGAATGTTCTCTGGAAACAGCCTGTGCTTGCAGAAACACTTAAACAACTTTCAGAAAAAGGCGCTGAAGATTTTTACTCTGGCGATATTGCTCAGAAAATGGCCAGGGATATGAAAATAAATAATGGATGGATTACAATAGCTGATCTGAAAAATGTGCCTGAACCAAACGAGCAAAAGCCTCTAAAAGGCACTTACCGTGGCTACGAAATTTACTCGATGCCGCCACCCGGCGGTGGTTGGGTAATCATTCAGGCATTAAATATTCTTGAGCAATTTCCTTCAGATAATTTATCTCTTAACAGTCCGAGACGAATTCAGCTAGTTGCACAAGCTCTTCAAATTGCTCATCAATCGAGAAGTGAAAATCCTGTTAACGACTTGATTAATTATCAGGAAGATGTTAACCTGAAGACAAATAAAGAATATGCAAAAGAATTATTAAATCACACGAACGGAGAAACAACTCATTTTTCTGTTGTGGACAAAAACGGGATGGTAGTCAGCGCAACACTTAGTATCAACAATTATTTTGGTTCAAAATCTGCGAGCGCTGAACTCGGATTTTTATATAATGATTACATGAATGAATTCAAGCTGAATGAAACTGGTCATCCTTTTAACTTAGAACCGGGCGCAATGCCTTATTCTTCAATGACTCCTACGATTCTTATGAAAGATGGAAAACCAGTAATGGCAATCGGTAGCCCGGGAAGTGAAAGGATTATTTCTGCAATAGTGCAGGTTATAAGCTTATGGGTTGATGCAGGTTTAAGCATAGAAGAAGCTGTAGCTACTCTAAGAATTCATGTTACACCAGATAAAATAGTCTATCTTGAATCAGATAAACTTCCGGTGGTTCAAAAAGAAAATCTTATGAATTCTGGTTTTGCTTTTGAACATCCTCCGTCAGAAATATTAGTAAAAGGACTGAATCCGTACTTTGGCGGGATAAATGCAATTGCTTTTGAAAACGGTGAATGGAAAGGAGCAGCAGACCCCAGACGGGACGGAACGGTTGGTTATAGTCATTAATTAATGAATAATAAAAAATGAATAAATAAAGGAGAATAAAAATTATGCAAGAATTTCTTAATCAAACTTTATGGGGAAACTCTGCGGAACGCTACTTAATAGCCGTAGGAATTTTAATCGCGGGAATAGTGCTGATTAAAATTTTCAAATCAATAGTATTATACCGACTGAAAAAATGGGCCGATAAAACAGAGACAACTCTTGATGACTTTTTAATTAAGGGAATAGAAAAATCAATCGTGCCTTTATTATACTACGGAGTTTTTTACATTGCTGTCACAAGCCTTACTCTCAGTCCACAATTTCAAAAAATATTACAGATTGTCTCACTTGTAATTTTAACATTCTTTATAGTACGATTTGTCAGCTCTACGATTATGTTCACACTAACTTACTTTATAAAAAAACAGGAAAGGGGAGACGAAAAAGCAAGACAATTAAGAGGAATGACTGTTCTGATAAATCTTTTTGTGTGGGCCCTAGGTATAGTCTTCCTTATGGACAACCTTGGTTTTAACATATCCGCAGTAGTGGCAGGACTTGGTATTGGTGGAATAGCCATTGCTCTTGCAGCACAGGCAGTTCTTGGTGATGTGTTCAGTTATTTTGTAATCTATTTTGATCGCCCATTTGAGGTTGGTGACTTTATTGTTGTCGGAGACAAAGTAGGTTCTGTTGAATACACAGGAATTAAAACTACACGCATCCGTGCATTAAGCGGTGAACAGCTTGTCTTTTCAAACCACGATCTAACAAACTCAAGAATACACAACTACAAAAAGATGGAAAGAAGAAGAGTTGTGTTTAAACTGGGGGTAATTTATCAAACAACTGCCGAGCAACTTGAATCAATACCTAAAATTGTAAGAGAGATAATAGAATCGCAGCAAGATGCAACATTCGATAGGGGGCACTTTGCTACTTACGGAGACTTTAGTCTAAATTTTGAATTTGTCTATTATGTAATCGGTGCTGATTACAATAAATATATGGATATTCAGCAGGCAATAAACATGAAAATTTATAGAACCTTCGAGGAAAAAGGAATTGAATTTGCTTATCCGACTCAAACATTGTTTGTTAATAAAGAAGCTGTGTCTGCAAATTAATTTTCATATTTGAAATTTTGAGGGCTATAGAATTATGATCAACCAAACAATTGAAAAAACAGTTGGTAAAATTGCAGAGGTTCCGCTGAACCTATTGAAACAGTTATATCCGTTTAAGAAAAAATCCCGTCCATCGAGAAAAATCGGACTGCCCCCGGGTTCAATCGTTTACATAGGTGAACAGAAAGTTGAAAAAGTAAAAATCACCTTAACTGAATATGACGAGAATGAATTTGAAACCTACGAAATTAAGTCCGCAGACGAAATAGAACCTTTTACTGATACTCCAAGGGTAACCTGGGTAAATGTTTGCGGACTCCACGAAACAGATTTTCTAAAAGAGATCGGAGAAAAGTTTAAAATCCATCCCCTAGTGCTTGAAGATATTCTGAATACAGACACGCGACCTAAAATTGAAATTACCGATGATTATCTTTTCACAGTGATGAAGCTGTTTATTTATAATACAGAACAAAAGATTTTTGAATCGGAACAGGTTAGTTTTATTCTTGGAAGGAATTTTATTTTCAGTTTTGTGGAGAAGAGCGATGAAATTTTTAACCCGATAAGAGACAGAATCTCCAGCCAGCTCGGCAAAATAAGAAAGAGAGGATCAGATTATTTACTTTATGCTTTGATGGATATCGTAGTCGATTACTACTTTCTTGTGTTGGAGAAGATAGAAGAGCGGATTGAGTCATTGGATGACGAAGTAATTAACGATCCTGAAAAAACGCTTGCGGAAAAAATTTATAATCTGAAAAATCTGCTTCTGATGTTGCGACGTTCGGCTATGCCGATGAGAGAAATAGTGAATCAATTGATTAAAGATGAAGGCGATCTGCTGGAAGAAAGTATTGAACCGTATTTAAGGGATTTGTATGATCACGTTATTCACATTTCAGAAACTCTTGAAGTCCAGCGCGAAATAACAACCGGACTAATGGAGACATACCTTTCTATGATGAGCAACAAGATGAACGAAGTGATGAAAGTGCTCACAGTTATCGCAACCATTTTTATTCCGCTTACATTCATTGTCGGCATTTACGGAATGAACTTTAAATTTATGCCGGAGCTAGATATACCATGGGCGTACTATGCGGTTTGGGGAGTTATGATTTCTGTTGTTGTTGCGATGGTTTTTTACTTCAGAAGTAAGAAGTGGTTTTAATTTTAATTTTATAAACTAAACGCAAGCTTTATTACGTCTATTACCATTCCCGTTCCCATTATTGCGAGAATCAGACCCATAATTTTTCCAATAACCAATATCAAATGATTACCGAGCTTTTTTACTATCAACTCGCTTGTTGAGAAGGCAAGATAGGTTAATAAAATCATTACTGCGAAAATTACTATTACTATTGCAGCCTGCAAGTAACTGCCGCCGGTAACATTGCTCATTGCAGTTACAATTGTACCGGGACCGGCAAGTATCGGAATTGCGAGCGGTGAAATTGCAACTCCGTCATCTGTTTCAATGTTTTGCTGATGATGAATTGATGACGGTTTTGATTGAAGCATTTCAAAGCCAACATAAAATAAAAGTATTCCACCTGTAATTTTAAAAGCAGGTATTGTTATTCCGAACAATTGAAAAAGATATTTACCGAGAATTACAAAACAGACGACGATAAGAAAAGCTGTTATACAGGAGGTTTTGGCAATCTTCTTTCTTTCTGCTTCATCGCGATTACCAACAAGACCCAAGAATACAGGAGTGTTTGCAATGGGATTCATTATTGCAAAAAATCCCATAAACACAGTTAAAGCAAATGTTAAAAGTTCGCTTGTCATTTTATGAAATATTAAATAATAATGTTATATGTTAATATAAAAAATGTGCATGAAAATGTCCGTTGCCTAATTGAAACTAACTTGTATCATGCATAAGTTTGCTGTGAATAGAACATCTGTAATGTCAAAGTGTTGTGTCCCCCTCAGCCATTTGTCTGCATATTTGGTTGTATAATTAATAGTTTAAAAAGCAAAATAACTAATCCCAAATGACTTTCTAAAAATGGATAAGATATTGATAATCATAGTATCA
>JARRKF010000054.1:0-5960 GCA_037388405.1 Ignavibacteriaceae bacterium
ATATACATATACGTTAAAATTTGCATAATAAATTCCAATTATTGAGAAATGGCAACTGTTTGTTCTCATTCATTAGAAAAAATAAAAATTATTAAGGTTTATTAAGCTATCTTAGTACAAAGAAGATTTAATCTTAATAAAATAATTTACTATTTTGATTCTAATTCTAAGCAAGTAATTAAGTTGGAAAATCTATAACGATCCATAATTTCGTTTGTTTTTAAAATGTTAATTGTTAACTATCTTTGCTAAAAATTTTAAGGAAATATTATTAAATGATTAGAATAGTTCTGTTAACATTATTTGTTTATACATTTCTCTTTGCACAAGAACAAGAGCAGCATGTCTGGAAGGTTGTGAATGCTGCGGATGGTTCAAAGTTTTGGTATGATGCCTCAGCACTAGATACAATTAATGGAGATCGATTTAATGTTTGGATTCTTGAAACACATCAACCTCCCGTGAAGTACGAAGGAATTGATGGTGAAGTCTTTCGTTCTAAAACTTTATATGCAATAAATCTAACAACTGTAAAATATGGCATTCTGAAAATTCGCTATTACGATTCAGTAAATAAAGAAATATTTAAATTCGATTATGACAATCCTCCTCCCCCGGAAAGTATACGATATACATATCCGATCACAGATAATTCACTTTTATTTTATTTGATAGAAGAATTATACGGTCCAAAAGGGGTTAAGTCCGGTAAGATGAATTAAGTTTCAATTTGTGTATGAAGTAAAATTTCTTCAAGGATTGCAGAAACTCTCAAACAATCTGCAAGTTCCCCTGAATAAACAACTGCTTTACCACGGTTGTGCACTTCAAAAGTTTTTTCCTGAGCCTCGTTAAACGAACACTTTGTCGCCTTAATTATTTGCTCAATTACTTCCTCAAACGTATGAACATCATCATTAAATAAAATAACACGACTGCTCAATCCGACAGTCGTGTCTTCTTCTTCGATAATTGAAATTTCAGGAGATTCTTTTAAGGGGCTTTCCATATTCGAAATATTTATTTAAAGTATTAATCAAGACACTAGAAATTAATCAATAAAAATATAATGATAAATTCATTTTATTGCTTTTATAGCAGGTGGTCTATATATTTTGAATATAAATTAAGATAATAAAACGGAGTATAAATGAAAATCGTAGTATGCGTCAGTCACGTTCCGGATACTGCAACTCGAATTAAAATAGGGAGCGATGTAAAAACAATCGATCCGAATGGAGTAACCTATATCATCAATCCTTATGATGAATATGCAGTTGAAGAAGCATTAAAACTAAAAGAAAGATCAGGTTCAGGTGAAGTAGTAGCAGTATCGGTAGGAACTGATAATAGTAAAGAAACAATCAGAAAAGCCTTGGCTATGGGTGTGGACAGCGCTGTTCTTTTAAAAGACGAAAATCACAGAGATTCTTTGGGAATCGCAAAAGCACTGGCTGAAGAAATAAAAGCTCAGGGTGCTAAATTAGTTTTTATGGGAAAACAATCTGTGGATTATGATAACTCAATAGTTGGTCAGCTGACGGCAGAGTTGCTGGATTACAATTGTGTTCCGGTTGTAGTTAAGCTGGAGATTGAAGGAGAAAAAGTAATTGCAGAACGTGAAATTGAAGGTGGAAGAGAAGTTGTGGAAACCTCACTTCCTGTTGTTATAACCTGTCAAAAAGGGTTAAATGAACCGCGTTATGCTTCACTAAAAGGAATTATGGCCGCAAAGAAAAAAACTATTGAAGAAAAACCGGCAGCATCTTTCACTCCAACAAGTGAAGTTTTGAAAATGTATTTACCACCGGGAAAACAACCTGGAAGAATAATTGGCAGTGATGCTTCGGCAGTACCTGAGCTTGTCAGATTATTAAAAGAAGAAGCAAAAGTAATTTAAGGAAAAAAATTATGGCAAATAAAATTTTAGCAATACTTGAACAAAGAGAAGGAACGATAAAGCGTTCTTCATTCGAGGTTGTAAATGCAGCAGCAAATCTTGCACAAAAACTTGGTACATCTGCAGAAGCTGTTGTAGTTGGTGATACAATTTCGAATATAAATGATATCCCTAAATATGGTATTCAAAAAATAACACATTTAAAAAGCAAAGATTTGTTTAATTACTCATCTTCAGGATATTCTGAGGCAATAAGCAACTTTGCTAAAGAATCGGGATTTAATTTTTTTATGCTTTCCAATACAGCGTTGGGAAAAGATCTTGCACCACACCTCAGTGTAAAACTTGATACAGCTTGCCTGGTTGATTGCACTAAATTTGAGGTTAAAGATAATGACATTGTTTATACAAGACCTCTCTACGCAGGAAAAGCTTTGGTAGACGTGAAATTACTAAGTGATAAAAAAGTCATTACTTTAAGACCTAATGTGTTCAAAGCGGAAGAAAATGAAAATGCACCTACAGCTGAGATTGACGTAAAAGAAATTTCATCTGTAAATCTTAAGAGCAAAGTTACCGAATATAAAAAGTCCGAAGGAAAGCTTGATGTTGCGGAAGCGGACATAATTGTTTCAGGAGGAAGAGGAATAAAAGGACCTGAAAATTTCCATTTAATTGAAGAACTTGCCGAAGCACTTGGTGCAGCAGTAGGAGCTTCGAGGGCAGTCGTAGATGCAGGCTGGAGACCTCATAGCGAACAGGTTGGACAAACCGGTAAAACTGTTTCTCCTAGTCTTTATGTTGCATGTGGAATTTCAGGTGCAATTCAACATCTTGCAGGGATGTCATCATCAAAATATATTGTTGCTATTAATAAAGACAAAGATGCTCCAATATTTAATGTGGCAGACTATGGAATCACTGGTGATCTTTTTGAAATCTTACCAGCACTAACAAATGAAATAAAAAAGGTTAAGTAATCGATATAAAGGAGTAACGTTTGCAGAAAATTCAATGTGAGATATTAGGATTGTCATCCAGTCCATCTACTGGCGGTGCGTATGCAATTTTGCTTAAGGAAATGGAAGGTAATAAAAGGTTGCCAATAATTATCGGGGCATTTGAAGCACAGGCAATTGCTCTCGAAATAGAAGGAATAAAACCGCCTCGACCACTAACACATGATTTACTTAAACAATTGACAGACAGTCTTGGCGCAACTGTGATAGAAATAATAATTGATGAACTGAGAGATAATACATTTTATGCTAAAATAATTCTTGAAGTTTCTGGCTTTACACAAGAAATAGATGCAAGACCAAGCGACGCGATCGCGCTTGCTGTTCGTGCTCAGGCACCAATTTATGTTTCATCATTAGTTATGGATTCTGCTGCATTTGTTCCTTCTGAAGAAACAGAGGAAACATCCAGTGCAAAGCCAGTTACTGAGGTCACAGAAAATAAGAAACCTGCAACGAAAGAAGCCAAACTTGCGTCATTACAAAATAAATTGCGCGAGGCTATTGAAGGTGAAGAGTATGAAAGAGCAGCGAAAATAAGAGATCAAATAAAAAATCTTACAAGTGAAAATTAATTTTATTAATTAAATACTTTCTTACCGATTTTGCATTCAAGGCATCTTTCTTTTACACAATAATTTCTGAATAGTTCAATCATTGCCTGGTAATTAATACTTCGCCGACTTGCATTTGGTATTCCAAGAGTAAAACCAACTTGTTCAACTAATCGGTTGTTCCCATGTTGCTTGTAATTCATATACATTTCTTTAGTTCTCCTTGATGCCTCTTTATCCTGAAAAATATCAAAATAAATATTAAGTAGTGGAAAAATTACATTAACTATAATTTCATCAGCACGAGAGATACCTATAAAGAAATTTAATTTTTCGCTTGATAATTTGTCGAAGTTGTAAAAAGTTGACCAGTAACCCTGGGCTTCTGTAATAATAAAATTTCTCAATGTAACTGTAGTTTCTTTATCTGATTTATCCTCCCTGCATAAATCAAGCAGGCTTTTGAACAGATTATTTTTAAGAATATGACTTGCTAAAAGAGCTCCACCAGCTATTCTTACAGTCGGAAAATTCTGAGGTCGGTTCTTGAAAAAATTCCAATCTTCTTTTTTAAAGCTCGTTCCATCATAATTCTCTCGAACTGAGTTCCACGTCTCATTTAGTTTTCTCAAATAATCAGATGTTGCTTCATTTTTATACCTGGTTTTGTTAGGGATCAATCCACTAACGCTAAAAAGCGAACTCTCAATTATCTCCGTAAAATTTTCCTGGGTTCTAAAGCTATTAAGAAAAGATACATTAACTGCCTTTGCCATTTTAAGCATAATCTCTTTATTCCTTGAGTATCCAAGTGCTTCAAATATTAATTCATAAATTAACTGTTCCCAAATTATTATATTGCTAAAACTATCTTTACTGTATTTTTTATTATAGAAATCTTCACCGAAATCATATTTCAAAACAGGCTCTCTTATATTCATATCTTTTAAATAAATCATCTCTTTCAATCGTTCCATCATTCGTTTTGATTTATACTTGAATCTTTCAACTCCAAGTTCAAAAAGAAAATCAAGTTTGTCTTTTTTGTGGACGACATCATTCCTTCCAATACAAGCCATTTCAAAAATTCTATTTTTCTTCTCAGATTTTATCGCCTCAAGTAATGCCTTATGAATGTTTTCGTTAAGATAGTCTAAAAGATAAATTGATTGAATCTTTCTTCCGTCTTTACAGTATACGAATGGCTGGAACTTGTCTTTTGAAATAACTAAATGAAGGATAACCCTGTTAAACTTTTTATCAAATGAATGACCGTGTGATTTCCAATCTGACTGCCAGGTATCGATCTCAACATCGCCAAGATAGGTAATGTTTCCAAATTTAATTCTTGCATTTACAAAATCAGGTCCCGCTGCATCTTTGTTATGAGTGCCGGGATCTATTATTTCAATCTTCTGTTGATTTTCAACAGTAAGCTCTTTTTCAAACTTACCTTCTTTCCAGATTTCATAAATGTACTTTTCTTTTATACTCATAAATCAACGATCAAATCAATGATAAATTTATTTTGCATCACTAACCTAAAGATATTTGCTTTTCTAAATAAAGAAAACATAAAATTCAATAATTTTGTTTGAATAAATGCTGCTAAGAACAGATTAAAATTAAATTGGATAAGATGAAGTGCAGACTGAAGATGAATTATTAACTTTAGATTTTTATCTGAAGATTTTGATTAACTATTTTATTTAGGTTAATTAATTCATTCCTAGCAGCATCGGCAAAATCCTCGCCAATGCTTTTTTGAATTATTCCTCTGCTGACATTAATCAAGAATGAATTTTTCCCATTGACAAATAATATTTTCGTTACATCTTCTAAACTTCCTCCCTGAGCGCCAACTCCGGGAATTAGTAAAGGAAGGTTTTCAATTAAATCTAAATTTTCTTTAAGTTCATTTAAATTTGTTGCTCCGAAAACAATTCCACAGTTTAAATTTTTATTCCAGGCATTAACTTTTTGAATGACCGATTGATAAAGAAATTTTCCATTTTCAAATTTTTGTTTTTGAAAGTCAGAAGAACCGGGATTGGAAGTTAAAGCAAGTATAAAGTTAAGTTTATCATTGAATGATAAAAATGGTTCAAGTGAATCAAATCCCATATAAGGATTTAAGGTTGCTGAGTCAAAATTAAAATGCTCATAAATCGAGCGAGCATATAAGTTTGAAGTATTACCGATGTCCCCTCGTTTACCATCGGCTATTATTAATATTTCATTTGGAATGAAGGATAAAGTCTCTTCAAGATATTTAAGTCCGTTAATACCTTCACTTTCGTAAAAAGCCAGATTTAATTTATATGCTGCAACAGATTCTTTTGTTGCTTCAATAATTTTTCTGTTAAATTCTACCACAGGATTTTGGGTTGAAGCTAAATGAGGTGGGAGTTTTTGGGGATCTGTATCAAGCCCGACACAAATATACTTTCCGGTTAAGTTTGCCGTATTTAGTTTGTGAATTGCCCT
>JARRKF010000055.1:0-1442 GCA_037388405.1 Ignavibacteriaceae bacterium
CTTTCCCAAAAATTTTTCTGAAGAAAGATTCTATCCCTACCTGTGCATCGTTAACGACTATATGTACAATTTCATGACTTAGCAGCCACTGAATTCTTTCATTATAAGGAACAATTTCATAACCAGATTCAAGAGGCTCTATTTCAAACCTGATAATATTTTGAGGGGTTGTAATTGTTGCTGCGTAACCATAATCGCTGGCATCATAAGTAGCGATAACTATTTTATCAGTGGGAGTATAGTTAAATAATCTGGCAATAGGTTCGAAAGCTCTTTCGGCATTGATTAAAATATTATTAATTAAATATGAATGATATTCTCTATAAATTACTCTAAAATGATCACTCTCTCTTTCCAATAATGGTGAATCTTCTCTGTTGAAAAGATGAATGATAAGCTCTTTCCTGTTATCTATGGTGAAAAATTCTGCGGCAACGTTTCCTGACTTTTTCTTTATTACTATTTCTACATTAGTCCCAACATTTTTTATATCTACAAACCTTACTAGTTCTGTGGGAAAAAGATCAGGATAGTTTTTCTCTAATGTAGAAGCTTTTCTGATAATTATTGAATACGTATCTTGATTTTCCTGTTTTGGCTCCGCATACACTTTAAGAGCAGTGTTTATTTTTAGAAAAGTACCTTTTTCATTTTCACTAACTGATACATTTCGTATTGTGTTAATTTCTTTCTGTTGCTTTGGAAGAACAAAAATCCGACCGGGACTAATAATTATCAGAGATTTTTGACTGTATTCATTAAACAACTCCAGGATTTCATTCAAAGGAACAAAAATAGTATTATTAATAAAATGTGAAGAGGTTGGTAGCTGGTGATAAATTGATTTTGCAGAATCTTTAATATTTATTACAATAAAAGGATTATTCGATTTAAATTGAATAGAACAATCAGAGAACTCAAGCTCAAAATCTCTACCATCATTTGATGATACATTAGTAACACTTAATGCATCCGCCAAATGTTTTACCGAGACATAAATCGTTCCCTGGTAATTATAGGAAGGTATTGACTGACTTTTTTCGCCTTCAATTAAGGAAATCCATTGTACTTCCTGTGCAAATAGAAAAATTGACAGGATCATATATAGGAGAGCAGTTTTAAGCATATTTAACCAGAGCAAGACTACAAATTAATAAATTCAGATTGATATACTTTAAAAATAAAACTGGTAAACCTATTAACACAATCATTTTACTACCAAGAGTAAAGTCAAGCGATCATGCTAAAATAAAAAAAGCCTTCAATAAAGATTGAAGGCTTAACAAAGTATACTTTTGAGTTCTGTTGTACCTTATCCAGATAAGACCAAAACCAATCTTAAAGTCTGGGTGAGGATTTTAGAAAAATACCTTCACCTAGCTCATTAAGTTGTGAAGATGATTTTAAGAAAATACCTTCACCTAGCTCATTAAGTTGTGAAG
>JARRKF010000055.1:1524-7444 GCA_037388405.1 Ignavibacteriaceae bacterium
TGATTTTAAGAAAATACCTTCACCTAGCTCATTAAGCTGTGAAGATGATTTTAAGAAAATACCTTCACCTAGCTCATTAAGCTGTGAAGATGATTTTAAGAAAATACCTTCACCTAGCTCATTAAGTTGTGAAGATGATTTCAAGAAAATACCTTCACCTAGCTCGTTAAGCTGAGCATTAGATCTGCTATCTGGTAGAATTAATTCTACGCTGGTAGCTTCACTTGACTGGAATTGGTTATTATTAGTTAAGGTACTTATATTATCCTGATTAACCCGATATCTGGTCGCTTCTTGAACATTATCGGCAACCTGAGCGAATCCGGATATAAACAGTCCCAATAGCAGGGCTATGGATAATATAGTTCGCATAGTACCACTCAGTTGATTATGACACACTACTAGTAGTCTGACACTCTCTTCACCCTATAAAAATGGGTAAAACACCCACATGACAACTCCAATGCATGTGCCATTGAATAAGTTGCCATTAAATTAAAATAGACCCTGTTAATCTCAAATATAGGTAATTATTACCTAAGAACTAAATAAAATTCGAATGGATGTAAAATATAGTTACAAAAAAGAGTTGGAAAAATAGTACCTCAATTACTAAAAATGACGCTAATTATGCATTCCTAATATTAAAAATATACTGCTGACAATTATTCTCTAAGCAACGTGTCGAGCTTTGGCCTTGAAATCCCTAAAAGTTTCGCTGTGCGTGTCTTATTTCCTCCCATTTTAACCAACACTTTTTTAGCGTACTCTTTATCTAGATTACGTAGAGTTGTAAAACCATAGCTAACATCCATTCTTACAATGCTCTGTGGAACGTCGATTGGATTAAATTCTTCATTGACTTTTGATCTGTTTATATCCATAAGATTAGAAAAATCTTTTAACTGTAATTTTTGATCCTCACACAATAAAACTGCTCGTTCAATAGCGTTACGCAATTCTCTAACGTTTCCTGGCCATGGATGACCGAGTAAAAGATGTTGCACATCTTTATCAAGTTTTTTAACAGATTTATTAAATTGATTGTTAAACTCTTCAATGAAGTGGTTTGCAAGCAGAATTATATCCTCACCTCGTTCTCTAAGTGGTGGAATTTCTATTGATACAACATTAAGCCTATGATAAAGATCCCGACGAAAATGATTTCTTTCAACCATAAATTCAAGATCCCTGTTAGTTGCCGAGATGATCCTTGCGTTTACCGGAATATCAACCACGCCACCTAATCTCTTAATAACTTTCTTTTCTACCGCTCGTAATAATTTAGTTTGAATATTAAAGCTCAGATCACCAATTTCATCAAGAAATAGTGTTCCTCTTTCAGCAAGTTCAAATAATCCAACTTTTCTCGTTCTGGCATCAGTAAAAGCTCCTGCCTCATAACCGAAAAGTTCTGATTCGAGTAAGTTTTCAGGTATTGCCGTACATACAATATCAATAAATGGGAACTGACTTGCAGGACCGTTATTATGTATTGCTCTTGCAAACAAGCCTTTTCCTGTTCCTGTCTCACCTAGTATTAAGACATTGGAATTACTTTTTTCTGAGACTTTACTCGCAAGTTCCACAGCTCGTATTAGTTTTTCTGAATCACCAAGAATTGATTTTATACCGTGCCGATTCATTCCAAAAGTTCCGAATCGATTTTCTTCTGTTATGTATGATTTATTTGATATGATCTCAGACAGGTAAGAAGTAAATTTTAAAACTTCATACGGGAAAACGAAAATATCTAGAAATCCCTGTTTTAAAAGTGACGTAACAAGAAGCGCGTCGGAATTATTTATGATTACCGCAAATTGGTTTGTTTTTTCTCTCTTAACCTTTATGATATTTTTATAAATGTTTGAATCAAGTGATTCAATTTTTAAAACTATAATATCATTGCTACCAATCTCAAATTCTGAAGGAAAAGTTACGTTAAGTGGAAAACCTTTTAGCTCAAGCTGTCTTAACGCAGATGTAACAGAAATTAAATCTGTTGAATCTGAAAAAACCTTTATGTTGTAAATTCCTTCCGGCATATCCTAATGTGATGGGTAAAAATTTTCTAATTTTCTTAATGTACTAAATCTCTCTTTCTGGTGAAGATACGCTGCCCTTAAGCGATGTGATTCAATTCGCTCGGCTAAAAAATAAATAATTTCCCTCGCATACACTATATAACGCTTAGCTTTATTTAAGTTACCTCTTTCAATATAAAGCTCAGAAATAGCAAATAGAACTTTCCACGTCAACTCAATAACATTTTCATCTTTTATTAATTCATATGCTCTTTCAAAATGTTCAAGAGGTGTATTATCAGTTGGATAATTTCGTGCAACAATGCCTAAAAAATATTCCCTCTCGGCTTCCAATATAGAATTTTGTGAAATTAAATCAAGGATTTCTTTTCCCATTAAGGTATTATTGGCAGCATTAAAGTTTTTATCTCGTATAAGTTGTTCAATCATAATGAACCAGCATTCAATCAAGAAATTTTTCTCTTCGTGATTTTTAAATTGGTCCAAAACTATATGAATATTCTCAACCTGGGTTTCACCATCTTTTAATATTTGGTTTAACAATTTCAAATATCTTAACCCAGTATGATATTTTGAAGGCAGATCACTTTTATTTACAATAGTCTCGATTGAATTTATAATTTTCGTCATTTCCTGTAAATATCCGACCTTAAAAAGAAGCATACCCTGAAATATTAATACTTCACATACCCTTTCAGTATTGTTCATTTTTGTAAATACTTTGTAAGCTTCCCGAAGCGAACCTAATGCTTCCTGATAATTACAAGTTCTCAGATATACAATACCAAGGTTTTTCAGTATGATTCCGTACTTGATCTCATTACCCAAGCTAAGTACAATATTTTCCGCTTTTAAGTAAGAATCAATTGCTAAATCAAATTTAGCTCGCGAAAAGTAAAAATCCCCCAAGTTATTTTTTAAAATCCCTTCCTGCTCTAAATCACCGATCTCAGTATTTATCTTTGAGGCGTTTCTCCAATGTTCTTCAGCTTCCTCGAAATCATTAAGAAGTAAATAAATAAGCCCAATGTTATTTTCTGCCCTTGCTACACGAGCTAATAATCTTGCTCTAAGAAATTCAGTTTTAGCAAAATTAAAATTTTCAATTGCTGATTGTTGGTCATTAAATTTTAAAGAGTCAATAATCCCCTTTAAATTATAGCATCTACCTTTTAATTCTGCAGTTAGATTATTTTCCTTCAACAATTCATCACATTGGTGGATAGCTTCTTCGTATTTTTTAAGTTCGTAATCTGCATAGGCTAACTCAACTTTCAACTTCTGTCTTTCTGATATCTCCTCAGTTCCCTGAAGCAAAGTTCTAATCACCTTTTTACCTGCTTCTATTTCTCCAGAATCAATAAGCGAATTTCCTTCAATCAAAAGTAGATTTCTTCCTAGTTCATTTTCATTTAATGTACTTTTTAATTCTTTTATAGTTTTTAGTGCAGATTGAACATCACCAAGTTTAAAATATATTTCACTCAGTTTCTTTTTCACAGCCTCCATTTGCTTAGTTTCCAAAGGAAGCTGCTCTAAATGAACTAGTATTTTTCTGATATATTCAAGACTAAAATGTTTTTCAGAAGTTTCAACTTCTTTCATCAAAATATCAAAGCAGGATTCAAATTCCTCTGCTAACTCATATTGACGAGATAATTCAAGTTTATTAAATGAAGGAAGTTTTTCCGAAAGTTTGGTTGCTATTTTAAAGTGCAGTTTTTTCTTATCCTCAATTGAAGCATATACATGTTTCTTAAAAGCCTCAGATGTGAAGATTATTGTTTGTCCCGAAGTATATTCCTGAACGATATTGTGAAGCTGTAGAATATTAATAATTCTCTCTGTCTCATCTTGTGTGAAATCTAATAATCTGTTCAGGATATTTGTATCAATATAGGTGTCAATTGCTGATAAAACTTTTACAGCAGATAATTCTTCCTGAGATAAGTTGGCTAGTCTTAAATCATATATTGCAAAGTGTGCCTCTTTTAAAGCTGAGAGTTTATCTTCCTCATCGGAAAACAAAATTCCACTTTCCGAAAATTTCATTATTCCTAAAAGGATAAGATCTTTAATAAATGATTTTATATTACCTGGAATTAAATCAGCATAAGAAAGAATAAGTTTTTGAAGTTCGTTTATTGCTTTTTCATCATTGTAACTTTCCTGTAAAAAACTTTTCATCTCATCATCAGTAAAAGAACCTAATGTAACATCGCGGACATTATTTATTTTATTAGAAACAAAATCGTGTTCTGATGATTCGCTAATAATTACCTTAATGTTATTAACCTGAAAAAATGGGAAGATTTCTAACAGAAGATCCATCGAAAGCTGATCAAATAAATTAATGTCATCAATAAACAGAATAAATTTTGTTTTAGAAGATAAAAGAATTACCGCTGAACGAAGTTCTTTAACTATCTCTTCGTCTGTCCTATTCATTAATTCAATAAATATTTTTTTGTCTTCTTCTGTGAGCCGGGTAAACACTGTTTCAGAAAAAATTATTTTCCTAAGTATATACCTGATTAAACCCGAACCTGATTTTAATTTTATATCTGAAATAAGAATTGCCTGGGAATAGGTTTCAAGCATTTTGTTTAATAGAGCAGTTTTCCCTACCCCATCAAATCCTTTTACAGTAAATACTTCGCTACTGGTTTTATCAGAAATATATTTTGAAAGAACATTCACTGCAAAGGAACGTGAAGAAAATACTTTTGCAGGTAAGAATTCTTTTGTGATTGAATTGTCAAGCTGGAATCCCAGATCTTTAATTACAGCAAGAGCAGAGGAATACCGCTTAGTCGTATCCTTCTCAGTCAATATTTTGGTGACTGCTATTAACTCAGGCGAAAATTTTTCGGAGGCTGGAAAATTAATTTCGTTTTCAATTGCTGCCTTGTATATCTCTAAATCATTCTCTGAATCAGTCGGAAAATGTTGATACAGAATTCGGTAGAGCATAATTCCAAGAGAGTAAAAATCAACAGAGTGATTGTGATTTTCTTTCTTTAATAGTTCAGGAGCAATGTATTGAGCAGTTCCCTTGATTTCATACTCTAAAGGTGAAGGAGAATATTCGGCAAGTCCAAGATCAATTAATCTTATTTCAGGATTGCTACTATTGAAAGAGATAAGAATATTTTCCGGTTTAAGATCGTAATAAATATATTTAGACTGGTGCAGATAATAAAGAACTGAACAAATTTGTTTTATAATCTCTTTTAGAATTGATTCTTTGTTTATTTCTTCTGACTTTAAAAGCTCGACACCATTAAAATATTCTAGAGTAATAAATGGTGAGTCAATCTCTATATCCTTCTCTTCTTCTTTGTGAACTACAGTACCGAGCCCGAAAGGTTTTATAATAAATGGATGCTCAAGCTTTCTGAGTATAAAATATTCTTTATAAAAACTTGCTTGCTCATTTTCACTTAATCCAGCTGGTAGAATCTTGATTGCATATTCCTTACCGGGATACTCTACATCACGACAAAGATAAACAGAGCTTCGGCCCTCACCAAGTTTTTTTATTATTTCGTAACGAGTGTTAATCAAAATTTTAATCTCGGGTTTAGAATTTTACCAAGCATCTTACCTGAAGAGTTAACAGAAAATAATGTTAGTATTAAAGCACATCCCGGAAAAGCAATTAACCACCAGGCTCTGTTTATGTATTCTTGTCCTGAACTTATCATAGATCCCCATGAAGGATAAGAATTTCCAATACCGAGTCCGAGATAGCTCAATGCGGCTTCAGCCAAAACAATATTGCTGAATAAGAATATTAGATTCACCAAAACCGGGGCAATAATAACCGGTAATACTTCTTTAAAAAGAAGTTGTGATTTAGTTAATCCAACAAG
>JARRKF010000055.1:7583-9611 GCA_037388405.1 Ignavibacteriaceae bacterium
TTTGTTTTATTGAGAGCACTTCACTTTTAACAATTTTAAAAAGACTCATCCAACCTGAGATACCTAACACAATAATTATTGAAATAACAGAACTTCCGAACAAAGCTAAAATTAAAACCACCAGGTAAATTACAGGAAATGCCAGAAAAGTTTCAGTGAACCTATTCAAAATTACATCCAAAATTCCACCTCCATATCCAGCAGTAAATCCAAGCAAAACTCCAATAAGCAAAGAAAGAAGAACAGCTCCAAATCCAATTGTAATTGATATGCGGGTTCCAAAAAGTAATCGCGTAAATAAATCTCTTCCAAACTCATCTGTTCCAAGAAGGAAAAATTTTTCTTTTACGATCGGGATACCATTCTTACTCTCAAGTTCATTTCCTAAAATTTTATTAGCTTCATCCTTCTGATAGTAAACAACGGTTTGAAATAATACAACGCTATCCGCGAAAATAATATTTTCGTTATATGACGGTTTTATTATATCATTCATCTTGTCTTTGAACTTATCAGCCTCCGAGTAAGATAAATTTTCACTCTTTTTTAGCTCAATAAATTCAATTGATGAAAAAGGAGGAAGTAATTTTGTTACCGACAGATTCTTTGAAAACTCGGAATTTTCATTAGAGATAATTGGCGCAAAGATAAAAATAAAACCAAGTACAATCAGAGTGGCAAAAGAGAAATTCAAATTTGTTCGTACGAAAGCTAATTTCTTTTGAAGCAAAAAAACTAATGGGAGAAGAAATAAAAACAGCAAAGCAGATAAAAATGTATCAATCAAGCTAAAGTTCAGGATTGCAAGTGCTGAGTTAATGTCAGTAAAAATTAAAATGACAAAGTCTACAAATAACAATAGATATCCAAACAATATATCGTAGCTGAAAATCAGAATTATCAACCACAGAAAAAATATCCAGTGAACTATTTTAAAATGGAATTTCAATTTAAAATTCCCTTTATTAGTCTTTTATCAACTTTAAGCTTAACAACATCTGCTAAAAAATTCGCTACTATTATTGCTGTGCCAGCAGTAAAAACACAAGCAATAACCAAAGGATAATCACGAGTGAGAACAGACTCGACGGCTAGTCTTCCCATTCCGGGAAGACTAAAAATTACTTCAGTTATTAAAGCACCACCCATTAGAATTCCGAGTTCAACACCTGCAACGGATATTAGAGGTCTTAAGGCATTTGGTAAAACGTGTTTCCGTAAAATATCTTTTTCATTCATTCCGGATGCTCTCAGGTTCACAACAAAAGCTTGATAAATGACTTCATCCATACTTTCTTTAATATATTTATAGAATAATGCCACTCCTGCTGCTGAGAGTGTAATTAAAGGAAGAACGAGATGAAGAAATTTATCAAATAATTTTGGGAAGAAAGAAAGATTATCATAATCCAATGATTTTAATCCAGAGATGGGAAATAGGTTTAAATGAACTGCAAACAGATAAATTAATGCAACACCCAGAACAAAAGAAGGAATGGAATAAACAAGCAGAGAAAAGTTAGAAATAAATCTGTCAAATTTTCTACTTCGTTTCTTTATAACGTTCAGAGCAAAGAATATGCTTAAAAAAATCTGAATTGTAAAACTTATAGATGCAAAAACAAATGTGAACGAAAAATATTCCCAGACAACTTTAAAAACAGGGAGCCGATAATTATAAGATATCCCAAAATCTCCTTTTAAAATATTTGTCACGAAAGAAAAATATTGTTCTGTTATAGGCTGATTGAGAGCAAATCTTTCAGCAATTTTCTCGGAAAGTTCACTGCCCAATTTATCCGATACATACTTATCTGTCGGGTTGCCAGGAGAAAGTCTGATTAATACAAATAGAAAACTTACAAGAAGAAAAAGCGTAATAAGTGAAGTTGCAAATCTTTTTAGAAGTATCTTTGGAATTTTACTATTCATAAGGCTCTACTCATCAAGAGTCCAATCACGAATATTTACAATAACACTGTATGGAGAGATGTCAGGATTTTTAATCCTTTTATTGTAAGCAACAAC
>JARRKF010000055.1:9633-13224 GCA_037388405.1 Ignavibacteriaceae bacterium
TTCATCATCATGCAGAATTGCCTGTAGTTTTTTCACCAATTCATTTTTTCTATCGTTGGTAATTTTTGTATCGAGTTTATCTAAAATATTATCTATTTCCTCATTACGGTAGCTCATAAAATTAATTGATGTCACGTTTGGATCAGAATACCATAACCGCTTTAGTTTAAGATTCATCGAAACACCCCATCCCGCCATCCAGGCTTCTATTTTTTTCTTATACAGATTATCGATGAATGTGCCAAGTTCCATTTTTTCAGAATTCATTTCAATTCCAACAGACTTTAAGTTGTTTTTGATAACAACTGAAGAATATTCCCTGAGAGGATTGCCAGCAGGATAGTACATTGTAAATCTGAATTCATCCTTCCCCTTTTCCAGTATTCCATCGTTGTTCTCATCTTTCCATCCTTCCTCTGACAAAAGTTTTTTTGCTTCAAGCGGATCAAATTTGTAAGGCTTCACATTATCATTAAATGCGGATTTAAACATTGAAGAAACCGGCGAGGCAGCAAGTTCACCAAGTCCAAACAGATATTCATCGAAAATTTCTTTTCTGTTTATTGCCATGCTCAATGCTTTTCTGACATTTCTGCTTCAAAAAAATTTATTTGGTTTTCATTGCCCTTTTGAGTAAGCTTTGGGATCTATCTGGTTCCAACCGATGTAATCATAGTCTCTTCCAAAAACAGATACCACTGTAAGTTTATCATTTTGTTTAAGCTCTTCAACATCTTCAACTTTTACCGCATCCATAAAATCAATTTCACCCTTTTGTAACTGCAATAATCTGGAAGTGTAATCCGGAACAATCTTAAAAATTAACTCAGCAATCTGTCCGTTATGAAAAAGAAAAGAAGAGCTGTCTGCTTCCAAAGTTATGTTCTGATTTCTTTCCCAATCTTTTAATTTATAAGCTCCTGAAGTAATCGGATTAAAATTGCTTTCATCATTAACTAACTTTGTTCTGTCTGTTTTTTCATAGATATGCTTTGGCACAAGCGTTAAATCAAATTCCTTAAGATTAGGAACTGATGTTTTGGGTAAATCAACTTCAAGTTCATAAGGTGAGATTACGTGAAATGTTTTTTTAATATCAATGTGTCCATTGGATTCAGTATAAAAATAATTGAAGGTGCTGTAAAGACGACTTTGAACATCAGGATCAGAAAAGACATCGTACGAAAAGACTACATCTTCTGCAGTAAGCTTTTGACCATCAGACCAATAAACATCATCCCTCATAAAAAATTTAATTGAACTCGAATCAGCTGACCACACCCAACTTTTTGCGATCAGAGGAAAAGGTTCCATCTCTCCTTTGTCTTTATTCCACTTTGTTTGAATCAATCCCGGATAAAGTTCTTCTGCTATAATAAACTCTTCATAACTGAAAGCAAAAAGTGCATTAAGTGTTTGAACATCCGCAATAATTCCTATTACAACCCGGTTATTATGTTCTGATTTTTTTGAGTTGCAGGAAAGAAACAGAATTGAAATGATAATAAGCAGGAGAAGATTTGATGTTTTGCTGTTCATTTGTGCTTTTGAATATTACAAATAGTAATTTTTCATACCAATTTATTATTTTGTTGAGTAAAAGAAAAACAAACATTTTACGCCATGTTAAGAGTTAACCTGAATTCAGTCTCCGTTCTTGCTAAAGATGAAAGAAGAGTTATACTCAAAGAAATAAAATTTGATGTTGAGGCTGGACAAGTTTATACAATACTTGGTAAAAATGGTTCGGGAAAAACGACCTTAATTAAATCACTTACAGCACTGTTACCAGATGATCAATATGAGGTTTCAGGAAGCGTTTTTCTAAATGGAACTAATCTGTTAAGTACGACTAACGAAGACCTGAGAGCAATTAGAAAAAAGAACATCAGATATGTATTGCAGGATATAGCTAATAGCCTAGATCCCTTAAAAAAATTAAAATATTATTTCAGTCTTGCCGAAGTTGAAACAGAAAACATTGAGAAGCAGCTAAAATATTTTTTACTTCCCCCGTATAATAAATTGTGTCGATTACATTCCTATGATTGAGTGGAGGGATGGCTCAAAGATTACTGATTGTTTTGGCTTTACTTGCAAACCCAAATCTGCTCATTCTTGATGAACCAACATCGGGTGTTGATTATGCAATAACAAATCTCATTCTACTTAAGCTGAAGGAGTTCGTAAAAGTAAATGATAAATCAGTTCTAATTGTTACACAGGATATTAATTTTGCACTAAAAGCATCAGACTACATATCATATCTCTCTAACGGATCACTTAGCAAATTTTTAACACCTCAGAACTTCCTTAAACTTAAAGTTGATGACGATATTAAAAATTTTATCCAATCTTACGAAGAAATAAATAATGTCCCTTCTTAAAGTTGAAAATATATCGTACTCGGTTGTAGTAAAGGAAGAATCGAAAAAACAATTCGAAATTTTAAAGAACGTTTCATTCGATGTCGAAAAAGGAGAGATACTTGGAATTTGTGGGGAGTCTGGCGGTGGAAAATCCTCACTTGCAAAAGTAATTGCTGGAATAATTAAACCAGACAGTGGAAAAATAATTTTATCAACAAATCAAAATACAAATAAAGGAAAAAGCAGCCCTATTCAAATTCTCTTCCAGAATCACGGAGAAGTACTGAATCCTTTTAGGAAGATAAAAAATATTATTGATGAAGCGTTAAAGATTTCGGGGGTCGAAGATTCCCAAATAATCCATGAACGGGAAGCTGTTCTCACTTCAGTAGGATTTAGGAAAGAACTTTATAACAGAAGAGGATTAGAGCTAAGCGGTGGAGAACAACAAAGAGCAGCACTTGCTCGTTTACTAGCCGTTAAACCTTTGCTATTAATTCTTGATGAACCATATTCAGCACAGGACGTTGAATCTCAATTGAATCTTGTTAAACTTTTCAAAAAACTGAATAAAGAATTTAACCTTACGATGATTTGTATAAGTCATGACTTAAGGATACTCAGAAACCTTGCTCATCGTATAATAATTATCAAAGAAGGGGTTTTAGTAGAAAGTGGTAATTCCAATGATGTTTTTAACAGCCCAAAAAGCGATTACACAAAATTCTTGCTATCTGCTGAATCACTAAATTTGAGTTATGAAGAATTATCCTGAAGTGAAATATTGACAGATCAATTTTCTAAAAATACTTGTACTTACAAATAATGTAATGAGTTATCTCTAATCGGTTTTATAATTAGCTCAACCGTCTTCCTTTTAACAGTTTTTAAATTTTTATTCTCGGAACGTAAGAATATGAACTAGATATGCGGTTTTTTTCAAATTCGAGAACAATTCTCAATACTTGCCAATAATCAATTCTTAATGGAATGATAAATTACTTTTTCTTCATTTTATCACAACTCATTTTGAGATATAGCTCTGGTCTAAATATTGACGATTAGTCATTCATATACAAATTGTTGATGTTGATGGGTATCATAAGTAAATCTAAAAAACAAAGTTTAAAAGAACTTAACAAAGGGATTGAGTATAATTCTTACTTTAAACTTAACCCTGTCCCGATGTTTATTTACTCACCGAAGACTTACAAATTTCTGG
>JARRKF010000056.1:0-5834 GCA_037388405.1 Ignavibacteriaceae bacterium
TCAAACTAATAATTTATGTTTTTTACAGCAAAACAAGAATTCAAAGAATATTCTTGTCATCTTTACATTAGGTAGTGATAATCATGCCTCGAAATTAATCCTTGAAAACCTTAAAAACACTCTGCTGAATAATTATAATAATCCATATCATTTATATGCTGAATATTTGGATATAACCCGGTTCCCGGATCTTGCTTATCTGAAATATGTTTTCGATAGATTAAATGAAAAATATAAGGCAATTAAAATTGATATATTGGTTGCAACCGGCCCTAAATTAATTCCCTTACTTGATAGTTATGCTTTAGAAAATATCAAGGATGCACCTACAATATCAATCGACTTTAAATATCAAAATGATCATAATATTAAATACTCTTTAAATCCTTTAACTAAAGAAATACTGGTTAATGTTGATCCCGAGAAAACGATTGAGCTTGCTGTTTCTCTTTTCCCTGATAACAAATTATTATACATTGTCACAGGATCCGGCAATGTTGATAAATATATAGGATATTTGACAACGGAAGCTGCAGCAAAATTTAAAAAAACTATTACACCGATAACAATTTCAGATTTGAGCATGGAAGAGATCCTGAAACGAATGAAAAACATTCCCCCGAAGAGCACAATATTTCTAACTTCAATTACATCAGATGTTAATAATGTACCTTACAATACATTAGAAGCTGTTCGTTTAATAAAAGCAGAAACAGAGCAACCAATTTTTGTGTTATTTGATACACCTTTCGGTGGGGGAGCACTTGGGGGATATGTATTGAGTTTTAAAAATGTTGGTATTGAAGCCGGGAATGCTGTAATAAAGATTCTGAATGGAGAAAATCCAAAATCTGTTATAATTGATAAGGAAAAATTTAACCATTATATGTTTGATTGGACAGAGCTTAAAAAATGGAACCTTCAAAATTCTGACTTGATTCCTGAAGGTTCCACTATAGAATTTGAAGAAACAGATTTCATAACCAGGTATAAGTGGCTGTTGTTAGCAGGAATTTCTTTTTTGATCTTACAGACTCTAATGATTATTAACTTATTTAGATTATATCGAAGACAAAAGTTAATGACCAGGCGGTTAATTGAAACAGAAAACCGCTACAGAGAATTAGTAAGGGAAGACAGAGTACTTAGAATGGGAGAATTAACAGCATCATTATCACACGAATTAAACCAGCCTTTAACCGCAATACTTAGCACAGCCCAGGCTGGAATCCGTTTTATTAACTCAGATAAATCAAGTCCGGAACTTCTGAAAGAAATTTTTCAAAATATTGTTGAAGATGATAAAAGAGCAGCCGAGATCATCAGCAGTGTTAGGAGCTTTATGAAAGTTGAAGCGAGAGAAAAAGAGAAGGTTGAACTTAACTCAATAATTCAAGATGTAATTGTCATTTTCAGAAGTGAAGCTACAAGGCAAAGCATTAAAATATCTACAGAAACTACTAAAAATCAGATTTTCATATTTGCCGATAAAATTCAAATACAGCAAGTAATGCTTAATTTTATTTTTAACGCTGCCCACTCAATGGAAAAAACAGAAGTTGAGAATAAAAGAATTATTATAAAAGCATCATTAGATGATAATAAGGTTTTAGTGTCTGTTCGTGATTTTGGTACTGGAATAAGTGGTGAAATTAAGGAAAAATTATTTGTCCCCTTTGTAACAACAAAACAAAAAGGTTTTGGAATCGGCCTTGCTGTTTGTAAATCGATTATAGAAAATCATCAGGGGAAAATATGGGCAGATAATAATGCAGACGGAGGTGCGACATTCTCTTTCGAATTAAACCTTTTGGGGAAATGAAAAATAAAAATGAAATTGTTTTTATAATTGACGATGAGGAATCAGTCCGAAGAAGCATCTCCCTGCTTCTTAAATCATCCGGCTATTGTGTTGAGGTTTTTTCAAGTTCGGAGGAATTTATTAATAAAGATAAATTTGACGGAGTTGGTTGCATAATTTTGGATGTGAATCTGGGCGGTAAAAGCGGACTTGATTTACAGGAGGAACTTTTACAGGAATCATTTCAATTTCCTATAATTTTTATTACCGGCAAAGGGAGTATTCCAATGAGTGTAGAAGCAATGAAAAAAGGCGCAATAAATTTTCTTCCAAAACCATTTGAAGATCAGGCGCTTCTGCAATCTGTCGAAGAGGCACTTATTCTTTGTAGAAAGAACAAATCTGAAATTGAAGAAATCAAATCGATTAACAGCTTAATAAGTAAGCTTAGCGAAAGAGAGATGGAAGTATTCCGTTACGTTATTTCGGGAATGCTAAATAAACAAATAGCTGCGGAGCTGAACATAGCGGAACATACTGTTAAACTACATCGTGGTAAAATCACGGAAAAATTAGGCGTGAAATCCGTTGCCGAAATGGTGAGATTTGCTGAAAAAGCAGGAATCCAACCCCCTCAATAAAAATTTTACAAATCACTTAAGTCCACTTTCCTTAACTGCTTATAGAACTAAAGTACTATAGACAGTGTTATATGATTAGCCTAGTTTAAATATTAAGCAAAAACAAAATAAACAAATTTTTAATATTAACTATTTCATAAATATATAAGGAGATATCAGTTATGATTAAGAAATCATTTTGGGTTCTATTTCTATTCTCTTTTGTGTCTTTAATGGCACAGGATAGACCCAACATACTGGTTATTTGGGGTGATGATATTGGATGGTCTAATATCAGCAAGTATAACCTTGGCATAATGGGTTATCAAACTCCCAATATTGACCGTATTGGTAATGAAGGAGCAATGTTTACGGACTGGTATGCCCAGCAATCCTGTACAGCTGGTAGAGCTGCATTTATTCTGGGACAACATCCTTTTAGAACCGGACTGTTAACTATCGGAATGCCTGGTTCTGAGCAGGGAATCCAAGACAACCAACCAACAATTGCTGAGCTCTTAAAACCACTTGGTTATACTTCCGGGCAATTTGGTAAAAATCATCTTGGAGACAGAGACAAACATCTTCCGACAAATCATGGATTCGATGAATTCTATGGAAATCTTTATCACTTAAATGCTGAAGAAGAGCCGGAGACATACTACTATCCTAAGAATGAAGAATTCCATAAAAAGTTCGGACCACGAGGTGTAATACATTCTTATGCTGATGGCAGGATTGAAGATACAGGTCCTATGACCAGAAAGAGAATGGAAACAGCAGATGAAGAATTTACTAATGCAGCTATTGAATTTATCAAGAAAGCTAATAGCGAGGGCAAACCATTTTTTGTTTGGTTAAGTGCAACAAGAATGCATGTTTGGACCAGACTCAAATCCGAAAGTGATGGAGTAACTGGAATTGGTCTTTATCCGGATGGAATGGTAGAGCATGATTTTGCTGTGGGTAAAATGCTTGATCTATTAGATGAATTAGGTATTGCTGAAAATACTATAGTAATGTATTCTACTGACAACGGCGCTGAAAAATTTACTTGGCCTGATGGCGGTACTTCACCATTTTATGGCGAGAAAGGGACAACTTGGGAAGGTGGTTTTCGTGTACCCTCATTAATTCGCTGGCCGGGTGTTATTAAAGCCGGCACTGTAGACAATAATATTTACTCACACGAAGATATGATGCCAACATTGCTTGCAGCGGCAGGTGTGCCTGATGTGAAAGAAAAATTATTAAGTGGATATCAGGCTGGTGATAAAAACTTCAAAGTTCATTTGGATGGTTATAATATGATGCCATTCTGGAAAGGCGAAGTTGATAAACCTCTACGTCGTGAAATATTTTATTTTGATCAGGGAGGTAATTTAAATGCTATCCGTTACGAAAATTGGAAACTTCACTTTACAATTCTTGAAGGAGCAATAAATACAGCTTATCGTAAGCAGCCAGCATGGCCCATTTTAATTAACCTTCGTGCAGATCCGTATGAGACTGCTTGGAAAGAATCGTCAATGTATATTCGCTGGTTTGCGGACAATATGTGGACCTTCGTTCCGGCACAGGCTATCACTGGAGAATTCTTGAAAACTTTTGTTGAATTTCCACCAGTTATGGGTTCCTCTCTTGGTATAGATAAAGTATTGCAGCAAATGCAGACAAGACCACAGAATTAGATAAAATACTTCATTATAGTTTGTTGGCGTTGAAGTTTTTCAACGCCTTATAAAAAATATTTTTGAACTATTTGTGTTTATGTTTTGTTTAAAAATAATGAGCTAACTATTTCATCAATAAATTAAGGAGTCATCGTTATGATTAAAAAATCATTATTGATCCTATTTCTCTTTTCTTTTGTGTCCTTAATGGCACAGGATAAACCAAATATAATTGTTATTATGGGTGACGATATTGGATATTGGAATCTTAGTTATAACAATAAAGGTATGATGGGATACACAACTCCCAATATTGATCGACTTGCACACGAAGGGGCACAATTTACTGATTACTATGCAGAGCAATCTTGTACAGCTGGGAGGTCGGCATTTATAACAGGGCAAATGCCTGTTCGCACGGGCTTAACCAAAGTAGGACTTCCTGGTTCGAAACTCGGGATTCAGCCTGAAGATCCAACATTGGCTGAAATGCTGAAACCATTAGGGTATGCAACTGGTCAATTTGGTAAAAATCACTTGGGTGATTTGGATGAGTTTTTACCAACTAATCATGGATTTGATGAATTTTATGGAAACCTTTATCACCTTAATGCTGAAGAAGCACCCGAAAATACAGACTATCCACAAAATCCAAATTTCAGAAAAAACTTTGGTCCTCGTGGGGTTATTCATAGTTATGCCGATGGCAAAATAGAAGATACGGGTCCATTAACTAAGAAAAGAATGGAAACCGTTGACCAAGAGTTTTTAGATGCTGCTGTAGATTTTATCGATAGACAGACAAAAGCTGATAAACCGTTCTTTTGCTGGTTTAACTCTTCTCGTATGCACTACGTAACTCACGTGCCTAAAGAGTATGAAGGTAAGTCCGGTTTGAATTTTTATGCCGATGGTATGATTCAGCACGATGACCAGATCGGTCAACTTCTTGATAAACTTGATGAATTAGGTATCACCGAAAATACTATAGTTATATATACAACAGATAATGGCCCTCACTTTAACATGTGGCCTGATGGCGGTATTACTCCTTTCCGCGGTGAAAAAAACACAAATTGGGAAGGCGGATATAGAGTACCTTGTTTAGTAAGATGGCCAGGAAAAATTGCTGCAAATAGTGTAATAAATGAAGTTGTTGCAGGAAATGATTGGGTTCCTACGCTAATGGCTGCAGCCGGTGTTCCAGATATTAAAGAACAATTACTAGCAGGCTACAAAGGTGTTGATAGAATTTATAAAGTTCATCTGGATGGATATAATTTACTTCCATATCTTACAGGCGAAAAAGAATATGGCAAAGACCAGTATGGCTGGTCGACTTGGCCTCGCAGAGAGTTTTATTATTGGAGTGATGATGGCGACTTAGTTGCAATGAGATACGAACGTTGGAAAGTTGTGTTTATGGAACAGCAGTCTTCTGCTTTCGGTGTTTGGATGTACCCATTTGTAAAACTAAGAATCCCTTTAATATTCGACCTTCGTATGGATCCATTTGAAAGAGCTCAGCATAATGCTAATGCATACTATGAATGGATGGAAGAAAGAGCACAGTTTATTGCTGTTGGTGCACAAGCATTAGCTGCTCAAATGTTAAGTACTTTTAAAGATTTTCCACCCAGGCAAAAACCTGCTTCTTTTAATTTAGATGAAATTATGGCAGGATTCTCTAAAGCCACTGAAGGTAAATAGAATAATTTAGCAGTGCTTTCCTATAGAAAG
>JARRKF010000057.1:0-5824 GCA_037388405.1 Ignavibacteriaceae bacterium
ACCTGCGAAGCTTTGCACTACAATGTGAAGACGACGAAGAGATAACTCAAAGATTATTAGAGGCTTCAAAATTTCCCGAGGAAATACATGGCGAACTTGCAGCGTTCCTAGATATAATAAAACATCCGCTTGCTGTAAGATCTTCAAGCCTGTTGGAAGACTCACAGTATCATCCATTTGCTGGTGTCTATCAAACGTATATGATTCCAAATGATAACGCCAATCCTTTAATAAGACTTAACGATCTTCTTACGACTATCAAAAGAGTTTATGCTTCGACGTTTTATCAGAATGCAAAAAACTATATTAAAATTACTACTTATCGTTCCGAAGAAGAAAAGATGGCGGTAATTGTTCAGAAGATGGTTGGCAACATTCACGATAGCAGGTTCTATCCGGATTTTTCAGGCGTTGCAAAATCTTATAACTTCTATCCCCTTCCTCCGCAAAGGTCAACCGATGGGATAGTTTCGGCAGCACTTGGACTTGGTAAATGGGTTGTTGAAGGAGGAAACACGGTGCGTTTCTGTCCTAAATTTTCAACTGACTTAATACAATTTCATTCTGTGCAGGAATCTTTAAACAGTAGCCAAATGGAATTTTTTGCTTTGCAGCTTCATGAAAGAACAGATTTCGGAAACGTTACTTATGATAAACTTGTAAAAAAATTCACGCTGAGTGTAGCGGAAAAAGATGGTCCACTAAGATTTGTGGGATCAACATACTTACCTGAGAATGATGCAATTTACGATGGACTTGGAAGACAGGGCACACGTCTGGTAACATTTGGACCTGTTTTAAGAAACAAAATTTTCCCTCTTGCAAATATTCTTGAGCTTTTACTTGAAATGGGTACCTGGGGAATGGGAACGCCGGTAGAGCTCGAGTTTGCAGTTAACATTTCAAAACCATTTGGCAAAAAGAAAGAGTTCGGTTTGCTTCAGATGCGACCTCTGGTTGTCAGTCATGAGTTTGAGGAATTAAGAATTGAAGAACATCCTTCAGAAAAATTAATTTGTCAGAGCAATCAAGTTTTAGGCAATGGTATAATTCAGGATATTTATGATGCAGTTGTAGTTGATTATCATATGTTTGATCGTGCGAAAAGCAGAGAAGTAGTTCCTGAAATTTCAGCATTCAACAATAAATTAATAGCTGAGAAAAAACCTTATCTGCTTGTAGGAGTTGGAAGGTGGGGATCGTTAGATCCCTGGCTTGGAATTCCCGTTAACTGGGAACAAATAGCTGGTGCAAGAGTAATTATTGAAGCCTCATTTAAAGATATGGCAGTAGAACCCTCTCAAGGTTCTCACTTCTTCCAGAATATTACTTCTTTTATGGTAGGATATTTTTCAGTTAATTCAGTGCAAAAAATTGGATTTGTGGATTGGGATTGGTTGCTTGCTCAGGAACCGGTTGAAACGAAAACGTATACAAAACATATAAGATTTAAAAATCCACTATTAGTTAAAATGAATGGTCGAGAAAATAAAGGGATCATCTTAAAACCCAACTGAGAGACAGATAAGAAGGAGAACTAATTTTGGCAGATAAAAAAATTATTATAGAAAGAGAAGAAGTCCCGGATGCTTGTCCTCACTGTGGTTATAAGCTGTCACCATGGCAGCAAGTACTTCTTGCAACAGACAGAGCACTTGTTTGCAAAAATTGCTGGTACAGAATAATTCTGGATTTAATACCACCAACAAAAGAAACAGACTCAGACAACTCAAAGAATAAGGACAAAAAATGATGGAGTCATACAATTCATTTAAGGTTGCTCGTCAGCAGGTTTTAGAAGCAGCAAAAATTCTGAATCTTGATGAAGCAACAAGAGAATTTTTAAGTACGCCTCAAATTGAAGTGAATGTAACATTACCGGTTAAAATGGATTCCGGTAAAACACAAATTTTTGAAGCATTCAGAATTCAGTACAACTATGCAAGAGGTCCTGCAAAAGGAGGTATTCGCTTTCACCCGGAAGAAACAGTTGATACAATCCGTGCTCTTGCATGCTGGATGACATGGAAAACTGCTGTGGTAGATTTACCTTTAGGCGGAAGCAAAGGTGGTATAAGATGTAATCCAAAAATCTTATCCGAAACTGAACTGGAAAGATTATCGAGAGAATATATTCGTGCAATTTCAACTATGCTGGGAGTTGATGTTGATGTTCCCGCAACCGATGTTTATACAAATCCTCAAACAATGGCATGGATGATGGACGAATACGAAACCATAACAAAAAGACATAGTCCCGGTGTTTTTACTGATAAACCTTTACAGGTTGGTGGTACCGAAGGTAGAAGAGATGCAACCGCAAGAGGAGGATTAATAACTGTCCGGGAAGCATGCAAAACATATGGATTCGATCCGACAAAAGAATTTGCAATTCAGGGTTTTGGAGATGCTGGTCAGCGTGCAGCATTATTGCATAAAGAAATGCTTGGCGGAGGTAAATTAATTGCCGCAAGTGACTCAAGAGGTGCAATTTATAACAAAGATGGATTTGATCCTGAAGAATTGGTTCATCACAAACTTAAAACTGGGACTGTTCTTAATTTTCCCAAAGCGAAAAAAATTCCTCACGAAGAACTGCTTGAGCTAGATGTTGAAATTCTGTATCCCGCTGCACTCGAGAATGCAATCAATATGCAAAATGCAAAAAATATTAAAGCCCGTGTTGTGTGTGAGCTTGCTAATGGTCCTACAACTCCTGAAGCAGATCTGGTTTTATTTAAAAATAATGTTCATGTAATTCCTGATATACTTGCGAGTGCAGGCGGCGTTACTGTATCTTATTTTGAAATGGTACAGGATAAATCTTTATTTTTCTGGGAAGAAGAAGAAGTGCAGAAGCAGCTCGATAAGAAATTAACTCTTGCTTACAAGCGTGTTCAGGAAGCAATAAAAGAAAAGAAAGTTCACCCGCGGCTAGCTGCGATGTTGGTCGGCGTCGCACGTGTCGCACAAGCCTGCCAGCTTAGAGGATGGGTGTAGAATAACAAATTTCGAATTCTGAATTTTGGATTGAAAACTTCATTATTCTTCATTCCTTGTTCAATATTCGATATTCATAATAGTACATCGGAACATTTCCATCCCGGCATAGTAAAAAGGTTTAGTATTAACTAAACCGGAGGTTACAATGCCATCGATTAAAAATCCCAAAGCCGATCTTAGAAAACTTTATAATCGCACATTAAAAATTAGTTTGATACTTTCCTTAGCTATAATTATAGCTGCTTTTAAATACTCGCCCTACTCTTCCAAATCAGAGCTTCTTCAAAATAAACCACAGGAAATAATAAAAATTGATAGATAGTTTCTACTATTCAAAAACCAAATATTCCACCACCACCAAAAGCGCCTCAAATAATTGCAGCATCAATTGATGATGTTCCGGATGATATTATTTTGTCTGATATTGACAATGTTGAACCTGTTCCACTTCCTGATAATCCACCAAAACCGAAGATTGATTTTTCGAATGAAGAGTACATTCCCGTTCCCGAGGAATTGCCTTCACCGGTTGGTGGATTAAAAACATTACAGGAAAAAGTTCATTATACAGAAATAGCTAAAAGAGCCGGAGTAGAAGGCACGGTATACATTGAAGCAAAAATTAATAAAGAAGGAAATGTAGTTGATGCCATAGTTAAAAAAGGACTAGGCGCAGGACTAGATGACGAGGCATTAAACGCAGTTCTGTCAACAAAGTTTCTTCCCGGCAAGCAGCGCGGTCGTTCTGTAAATGTAAAGATGGTAATTCCCATAAAATTTGTGTTAAAATAGTTTTTCTTTTTCTCCGGTTTAGTAATTAATTAAGTTTAGAGAATCTTCAAGCTTAAAAACTTCATCTGAGTTAAGTATATTTAGAAGAAGAAGACTAATCTATTAATAAAAACCCGGTTTTAGTGTACGAATTCACAATTATAAAAGACATTGTTGTAATCCTGCTCGTATCTATTCCTATCATTTTGCTTTTTAATAAACTAAAGCTTCCAAGCATAGCAGGATTTCTGATAGCTGGGTTGATCATTGGTCCTTTTGGATTTCAGCTGATAAGCAATACAGGTGAAATAGAAATAATGGCAGAAATTGGTGTGATTCTTCTGCTCTTTACAATCGGGCTGGAATTCTCTCTTAAAGAACTTGCAAAGATGAAGAAGCTTTTACTTTTTGGTGGGGGCTTACAAGTTCTAATAACAATTTTAATATCTGCTGTTTTACTTTATTTACTTGGGATGGATATCAGACAAGCAATCTTTTTCGGAATGCTTGTTAGTCTTTCAAGTACAGCAATTGTTTTAAAGTTACTCTCCGACAGGGGTGAACTACAAACACCTCAAGGAAAAATTTCTGTTGGGATTTTAATTTTCCAGGATTTAGCCATTGTACCGATGTTTTTATTAATTGATATTCTTGGAACAAGTGGTGAGGTTGATTTCGTTTCAATTGTAATTAGGCTGTTGACCGCAGTTGGTGTGATTGCATTCATACTTTTTGCTGCAAAATATCTTTCACCAAAACTACTTTACTATCTTGCGCGAACAAGAATAAGAGAACTTTTTACTGTAGGGATTATACTGATTCTGCTTGGAACAGCTTACCTTACACACAATTTTGGTTTATCATTTGCACTTGGAGCTTTTATCGCCGGACTAATTTTATCAGAATCAGAATACAGCACACAAATAACCTCAGAAATAATTCCATTTAAAGATGTATTCAACAGCATATTTTTCGTCTCGAACGGGTTACTGTTAAACATTAACTTCGTTCTCAATTTTCCTCTTGAAGTCGTGCTTTCCGCAATAGGAATAATCATACTAAAAAGTGTTATAATATTTGCTCTTGTAATATCAATGAAATATCCTGCTAGAATTGCTGTACTTTCGGCTCTTGGACTTGCACAAATTGGTGAGTTTTCATTCATTCTTGCACAGCAAGGCGGCACTCTACTTGGTGAATACTCAAACGTTCTAATCTCATCAGCAATTATTACAATGATCGTTACTCCTTTATTAATAAGATTTTCAGTTGTTGTTGCTGATAAATCAAAGTTATTAAAGAAGGTTCCGGATACACTCGGGGGAGAAGAGAAGATCGAAGGACACGTTATCATTGCCGGATTTGGATTGAACGGAAGAAACCTTGCGCACGTTCTAAAAGAAACAGGAATAGGCTATATCGTGATTGAAATGAATCCAGATACAGTAAAAAAGGAAAGAGCTAAGGGTGAACAGATAATTTTTGGCGATATCAGTCGTGAAGAAGTTTTGCATACTGCTAGAATTAAAACTGCAAAGGTAATTGTTATCGCTATCAGCGACAGGTCTATTTCGAGAAAAGTTATCAGTATTGCTAAACAGTTGAATAAGGAAATATTCGTGCTCGTACGGACAAGATTTGTGGATGATACAGAGGAATTGATAAAGCTTGGTGCAGATGCCGTTATTCCCGAAGAGTTTGAAACATCAATTCAGATTTTTAAAAGAGTGCTTGAACAATTTCACATTCCACTAAATGTAATAATGCAGCAAGTAAATCTGTTAAGAGGTGAATCATATAAATGGATGAGAAGTGAAGAAGAAAGCTCTAAAGTTTTTTCTCATCTTGATGAGATTCTCGCTGCCGGAATTGCAGAATCATTTTATTTAAATGAAGAAAACATCAACATAAATAAAACGCTGGCAGAAATAAATCTGAGAGCAAATACCGATGCTACTGTTCTTGCTATAATAAGAGAAGGAAAGACAATTTCAAATCCGGCTTCCAGCGAAAAGTTAATATCTGGCGACACACTTGTAATTACAGGAAC
>JARRKF010000058.1:0-5803 GCA_037388405.1 Ignavibacteriaceae bacterium
TGATGATTCTGCTCTCGATATGTTATCAGATATTTTAACAGGATCAAAAAATGCAAGACTCACCAGAAAATTGGTATACGAACTTGAGGTTGCTCAGGATGTAAACTCCCTGCAATTTTCAGGAAAATATGGTGGGCATTTTATGATAGTTGCTACAGCAAAACCAGGTAGATCACTTGACAAAATTAAAAAAATAGTTTTGGAAGAAATTAATTTGATTAGTGAAAAAACCATTACAGATCAGGAAATGGAAAGATCAAAAAATGCCATTAAATCTAATTTCATTTATTCTCTTCAGAATATTGATACAATTGCAGATTTAATGAATCTTTACAACTTCTATCTCGGAGAACCAAATTCGTTCAACTTTGATTTGAACAGGTATATAAATTTGAATGAAGATGACATTCAAAAAGCTGCAAAAAAGTATCAACAGAAAAATTTTGTGGAGTTGAGAATAGTACCACGGAGAAACAATGCAGCTCGATAGATCAAAAAGACCAGTTAGTTCAGATGAAAAAGAATTTAATATACCTGACTCAACTGAAAACAAATTGGACAATGGATTAAAATATTTTCACTGCATAAAAAATGATCTTCCGATTGTAAGACTTAGTCTTTTAGTAGACAGCGGCAGCAAATTTGATCCTTCAGAAAAGAAGGGACTAAGTAATCTACTTGCAATGTGTATCGATGAAGGGGCCGGGAAATTTAATTCCCTTCAGCTTGCCGACGAGTTTGAAATGCTCGGAGCTCATTTTTCTGTCGCTTCGGATAATGATATAAGCATTATTTCAATACAAGTTTTGAAAGAGAATTTTTTATCAGCAATTAAATTATTCAAAAGTATAATAATAGAACCTCACCTTTCTGAAGAAGATTTCAATCGTGAGAAAAAGAAACTTGCAGTTAAATTAAAACAGTTAAAAATTCAACCTGATTATATAGCTGGTGTATCATTTGAATATTTTTTGTTTGGTAAAGATTGTCAGTATGCCTATCCAATATTAGGCTATGAGCAGTCAATTGAAAATATATTACACGATGATGTGGTGAATTTTTATAAGCGAATGTTTTCACCTTTGAATTCTACAATGACAGTTGTAGGAGACATTGACTCAAAATCTCTTGAAGATATTTTAAATTCTGAATTTGGAGATTGGAACAAAACTCGGGGTGATAATCAATTAGATATTAAACTTATTCCCAAAACAAAAAAATTACTTATTGTAAATAAGCCCGATTCCGTTCAGACTGAAATAATGATAGGTCAACTATCCTCAAAGAGGAATGAAAATGACTATTATCAAAAACAAGTAATTAATCTTGTGTTTGGCGGACAATTTTCGAGTAGATTGAATCTTAATTTAAGAGAAAAACATGGTTACACTTACGGAATAAGCTCAAGATTTAGCTATCATAAAAGTGCAGGTTATTTTTATATATCAACTTCAGTTAGTAAAGAGAATACTTATAAAGCCTTAAGTGAAATTTTGCTCGAATTGCGAAATTTAAAAAATGGAATTTCCAGTAAAGAGTTAGAATTTGCAAAATCTGCATTAGTAAAAAGATTTCCGTCAAACTTTGAAACCTACAGACAAATATCAGCAAACATTAACAGTAAAGTAATTTATAATCTACCTGACGATTATTTTGAAACTTATATTCAAAAAATAAATTCACTAAATCTTAATGCTGTAAACAATATTGCAGAAAGTGCCATTAAAGAAGATGAACTAGTTACAGTTTTAGTCGGTGATTCAAATACAATAGATGAGCAGGTACCTGAAGAAGAGTTTGGAGAGAAAATATTAATCGAGTTTGAAGACATTTTTAGTTGAAGGAGCTTCGTTATATTACCTTTACAGCAACAAACTGCTATCTACAATTCTAAAACCTGTCTTTTTAACTTTTTGTATTTCAGGATAAAGCGATTGATATGCAGTTTTATCAATTAAAATTATTTTTTCTTTGTATTTGTTTAAATTTTCAATCATCTCGTTAAAATTATGAATCAAATTCTCATCATCATTAAGCGCAATAAAATCAGAATATTTAAATACCTTAAAATTTCGCTTAATTAATTCTTTCTCTAATACTATCCGATTCTTTGATCCATAGAATTCTGAGTGGTCATCAATTATAAAAAATTCAGTGCCTTTAAAATCTTTTATCAGGGTCTGTGCAACGGTGGTTACTCTTTTTGCAGAGAACGAAGCAGCAAGTCTGTACTTTTGCTCGCTAATGCCATCATCAATTAAAATTGAAAATTGTTTCCCATTTTCTTTTATCTGATCCAGATAAGGAATCACTTTACTCTCAGGACTTAAAAGCAAATTAAATTTAGTTGAAGATTCGATTAATTCATTATCCGCTGAATTTTCGGGATCAATATCTTTTACAATAAGTGCGAACGATCCTTTATTCCTTAAAACATTCCTTGCATAGTTAAACTCTGTTTTAAGTACAGTTGGTCTTCCTTTTCTTATAGTTAGTACTGATTTTCCATCCTTTACAATCTCTTCGCAAGAAAGTTGCAAGCTGTCTTTTCTAAAAGTCTGGTAAATATTAAGTAGAATTTCTGGAATAGTTAGATCTTCAGGCACCTGAACTTTAATCAAATAAATTTCTCTTCCAATAGAATTATCCTTAATCTTTGTTTCTTTGATTAGTTTATCTCCAATAGAAAAATCTCCAAGTACATTTCGAAACCGCTGCTCAATATTTCCCTCATCAAAATACTGTTCCTTTGAACTCGAGAAATAAAAATCACGTTTCAGTAGAATATTTGACGCAAGAAGTATTATTGCTAAAATAAACAGTAGCAGAAGTAATTTACTTCTGAAATCCTGATTTGCCATTAAGAGTTTATAAATACTAAATGTTTTTAACGATGTTTAAACTGTGGTTTCCGTTTTTCAAGAAATGCAGCTGTGCCTTCTTTAAAGTCATCTGTTCCACACACTAGAGCAAAAAGACTTGCTTCATAACTTAATCCTTCAACCAGAGACATATTATCAGTTGCTTTTACAGCCTTTAGAGCAAAACGAATAGCTTGTTGACCTTTGGATATTATTTTTCCGGCAAGTTCTGTTGTTTTATTCATCAACTCAGGTTGTGGATAAACTTTGTTTACCAAACCAATTCGAAATGCTTCTTCAGCAGAAATCATATCTCCGGTTAAAATCATTTCAACAGCTCTTGCCGAATTTACGATACGTGCAAGTCTTTGTGTCCCACCGTATCCGGGAATTATTCCAAGATTAACTTCGGGCTGACCAAACTTAGCATTTTCACTTGCTGTTCTAATATGACATGCTAACGCTAATTCGCAACCTCCACCAAGTGCAAATCCATTGACTGCAGCTATGACCGGTTTATCTAGAGTTTCAATTTTTCTGTAAACTCTGTTCCCCTTTTCAGAAAATTCTTTAGCTGAAAGAACATCCAGTTTATTCAATTCAGCTATATCCGCACCAGCAACAAAAGCTTTTTCACCTGTTCCGGATATTACAACAACAAATATTTCCTGATTACTTTTTATCGAAGAAAAAACATCATCGAGTTCGTTTATTGTTTCTCCGTTAAGAGCATTCAATTTATCGGGACGGTTGATTGTGACAAAAGCAATATGATCTTTAACTTCATATAGAATGTTTTTATAATTCATTTTATCTCCCTAAAGATTTATAAAGATTGGTAACCTTACGCTTAAGTTTAATGAAAGGTACTGATTTGTATTGTAATAAGTATAATTTGCCATGATTTCCAACAGAAACATTGATATACCAACACCTACAGTTCCTCCAAATTTCCAAACTTCATCTTTGAAGTTGCTTCTTCCGGCTTCAGGTTTGAACTCATTAAGAACCTGAAAATAAGTGGCTGACATATATGCTTCCACAACAGGAATAAAGAGAACTACATTTTCTGCCAAAGGACTAAAATAATAACGAACGCCAAGTGATGCCGGAATAACTGTTGTCGAATAATTTGAATAATCGGATTGTTGGTAAAACTCCTGAGAACCGGGAAATTGTTCGAATCCCAATCTTGCAAAAATAAAACAGGGCAGAACATCAGTATCTGTATAGGAAGTTTCGACAATCACTCCGTAACCAAGATCAGTGCTATTTGCAAATTTTCCTATAGGAAGACGAGGTCCAACACCCGCAGAAAAAAATAGGCCTACAGCTTTACTGGTCGGTGGGTCACCACAAAAGGAAATTGAAGGGATAATTAATATTATCAGTAAAAAATATTTAAATAATTTTTTATGCACGTATTACAAACTTAAACAAATCAAAATATAAGATTCACATAAACTTACTTATTTATTGAATCTTGTCTTAAATTAGTTCCGACCCCATACTTTTTTACAAGATTACCGCCATGGATTCCGGTTTCATATACCAAAAAAAGAATTGCAATAGCGAATAAGATAAAAATGAATTTAATTCGATCTGAAAATTTTTTCTTAACCGTCAAAAGTATTCTCAATGTGCAAACAGCCAAAGCACTCCACAAAAGATAGGTTGCATAGTTCTGATGTTCAATTAGCAATGCTTTACTTTCATTATTCCAAAAATTAAATTCCTGAGAGGCCTGGTTACCAGTCAGCACTGCGAGGAATGCAGTAAAAACTCCGAGACACAAAATAAGCAGAGCTGACTTTGATATGAAATCTTTATTGAATACAATTCCGATAATTTCCAGCAAGGAATATGTAGTTAACAACGCTATTGGAAAATGAACAACTTTGGGATGTATTGATGCAAGAAAACTTGATTCCAATTTTACTCCGTTAAAATTTTATCCACATAAAACAGAACCACCGTTAACATTCAGTATTTCGCCTGTAATGTGTGATGCTAACTCAGAAGCCAAAAATAAAACAGGACCAGCAATCTCTTCAGGTTGACCAATTTTCCGCAATGGAATATCACCAAGCACTTTATTATAAATTTCTTTATCTTTTAATGAATCCGTTGTCATATCTGTTATAATCCAACCTGGCGCAACGCAATTAACTGTTATATTAAATTCACCAAGTTCTGAAGCAAGAGATTTTGTAAGCGATATAATCCCGCCTTTGGATGATGCATAATGTGAGTGGAAAGCTTCCCCTCTCTGTCCAGCTGTAGATGCTATATTAATTATACGCCCAAAACGAATTTCTTTCATTTTAGGGATAAGCAGTTTTATAATCAAAAAAGAACTTGTGAGATTAACATTTATAGTTTCGTTCCATTCTTCAAGCGTCATTTTGTCGACAGCGGCTTCTTTCCAGATTCCTGCATTGTTAACCAAAACATCAATCCTTCCAAAATCTGAAAGAGCATTTTGCACCTTATGCTCGACTTCGTTAAAATCAGAAAGGTTTACCTGATAAGCTTTGATCTTTGACTTATCTTTATTTTGATTAACTATTTTGTCAGCTTCTTCTATTGCTGATTGAAAAGTGAATGCAACATTGGCACCGGCTTTTAAAAAACTTTCAACACAAGCTTTTCCAATACCTCTCGAACCACCGGTAATAAAAACATTTTTATTTTTTAGTGAAATCATCTTCAATATTTAATTTTATATAAAAATAATCCCTTAGCGGGAACCGAATCAGCAGCAGCACTTCTGTTTCTCTTTTCTATAATTTTCATAAGTTCTTCCTCAGGTTTTTCTGTAGAATGAATTTTTATTAAAGAACCAACTATCGCTCTTACCATTCCATACAAAAACCTGTTAGCTTCAATATAAAAAATTATTAAGTTTTTTTCTCTACGCCATCTTGCTTGAAATATTTCAC
>JARRKF010000059.1:0-9363 GCA_037388405.1 Ignavibacteriaceae bacterium
AGTTTTGAATTTTCAGCAACACCACTTTGAACACACATAAGGCCTGCTGGAAGATTTGGCAATGGACTATCAACAAGACTTATATCAGCAGCAATAAATCCATTAATGGTGTCTACATATTCTCCGGACTTTTCAATAACAACATACAATTTTGCAGCCTGCGTAGACAAAGCTGTTAATGCCTGAAATGCAACCACTTTATTTGAGGAAGCAGTGGGTGTAAGATAAATTCCAAAATTACTTTCAAGTGTATTATCAGCTGAATTTTTCATCCAGGCAAGCGGAACTGAATTACTAACGTTAAATGTATAAGCTGTATCATTTGGAGAAATATTTGAACTGATATCATTCATATCGTATTGAAGTTTCGAAAGACTGTCAATTGTAAATGCGGAACTTGACCAAGATGAATTTACTTTGTGCACAGTAAAATTCATTGTTCCTAAAGTATCTGCTGAAGTATAAGTATATCGGTTTCTTAATTGTATCCATGCACTTGTTACATTTATACTATCTTCCAAAACATCCGATTTTAATGTATCAGGTAAACTGAAAATAAATTTCATTAGTGTGGAAGCAGTAGTATTTTGTTTTTTACCTATGAGAATCCAGTCAGATGTTCCTAATGGGATTACATTTTTGAAATATGATGAATTCTGAGCGATTGAGTCAACATTTGAATCAAATGTTTTTACTGTAATATCATCACTTCCGACTAAATTAATTCCTATAGAAGATGGTTCATCTGAACAGGAAATAAATAGTAGAAATATTGACAGAATAAATAAAATAAAGATATGAAGTGGTCTCAAAAAGTGTCTCCGTTATAAATCAGCAAGAATGAAATTGCTAGCACTTAATAAATTATCGGCTACAAAAGTTGGAAAATTATTTTCCTTTTGCAAGATAGAAAAACTCTCCTCACCTTTACCTGTTTTTACTAAAATTGTCTTTAAGCCGGCATTTTTACCACACTGAATATCCGCAACTGTATCACCAATGAAATAAGATTTTTCAAGAGCAATATTAAATTCTTTTGCTGCTTCGAACACTAGTTTTGGAGAAGGTTTTCTGCAATCGCATTCTTCTTCACTACTATAATCAGGATGAGCAGGACAATAGTAAAATGCATCAACTTTCACTTTATATTCTGCCAGAAGAGAATTTATTTTGTCATTAGAGCGCTTGTCCTGTTTCAGGAAATAATACAACTTTATGCGGATCACTGATGTAACCGGGGTCTTCATTTAGAGTTCCGTCCCGATCAAGAAAGATTGCAAGGTTGGACATTAATTTTCGTTAAGAATCGTCTTATAAAGATCAATATATTTCTTAGCCGAGGAATGCCAGCTGAAATCTTCTTTCATTCCAGCTTTTACAATTTTATTCCAGGTGTCTTTATCATTATAAACTTTAAGTGCACGTTTCACTTCTGCAAACAATTCATTCGCGTTATATTTATTAAAAATAAACCCGGTTCCCTCTTTAGTTTTTTCATTGAACTTTTTAACAGTATCTGCAAGTCCTCCTGTTTCCCTGACAACTGGAATAGTTCCGTAATTTAAGCTATACATCTGATTCAAACCGCAGGGTTCATATTTAGAAGGCATTAAAAAGATGTCTGCACCTCCTTCAATAAGATGCGCAAGGTCATCATTAAATCCAAGATAACATGCAAATTTATCGGGATATTTTTTTGCCATTTGGTCGAAGAATGTGTGATATTTTTTCTCACCTGTTCCAAGCACTATCATTTGAACATCAAGCTTTAATAACTTAGGTAATATTTTCTCAACTAGATCGATTCCTTTTGAATCATATAATCTAGAAATTAATCCAATAATTGGTGTATCCTCATTAAAATCAAATCCAAACTTTTCTGCAAGTGCTTGTTTATTAACTACCTTTTGCTCAAAGTTTTTAAGGCTGTATTTTTTTGGCAGATGCTTATCTTTGTCGGGATTCCAGACCTTTGTATCAATTCCATTTATTATTCCATAAAGATCATCTTTTCGTTTTGACAAAACATCTTTCAGACCACTGCCAATTACCGGATCAGTTCTTATTTCATTTGCATAAGTTTCGCTTACAGTATTAATTGCATCAGCAAACATTAGTCCGCTTTTCATAAAATTTAGTTTACCTTTATGTAGCACTCCTTTTAGCGAATTTAGGTTGTCAGGCAATCCGGTTTTCTTAAAAGCTGTTTTAGGAAATTCGCCTTGATAAGCAAGGTTATGGATTGTGAAAAGTGTTTTAAACTTATCAAAGTTTTCTTCGTCTTTGTATACTGTTTTCAAATAAGTTGGAATTAAACCGCACTGCCAATCGTTGCAATGAATTATATCGGGGATCCAGCCAAGTTTAATAATCAGCTCAAATACTGCTCTATTTAAAATTATAAATCTTTCATCATTATCAGGATAATCCTTACCAGTCATCGGATCGTTGTAAAGACTATTTCTACTTCCAAAATATTCCTCATTATCAAGAAAATAAATTTGAACTCTTATTTTTTGTCCCGGAAGAAAACAAGATTTTAAAGAAAAAATTACTTCTTTGCCGGCTAAATCAATTTTAATATCTTTTAATCGAACAACTTCATGAATTTTGAATTTTCTATCATCAACAGCACCATATTTGGGAACAACAATTCTAACTTCATGACCTAATTCTGCAAGTGTTTGAGGTAAGGCTGCTGATACGTCAGCTAGGCCTCCGGTTTTTACGAATGGGACAACTTCAGATGTGACGAATAAGATTTTTAGCTTTCTTGTTGACATATTCTCTGATTTTTTTGGAATGAATGCTGCAAATTTACTAAAATGAGCTTCTTTAAACAAAAGAAATAAAATCAGCAATCGAGGAACATCTCAATGCATCTTGCTAGATAAGGCGAATAATTTTCTTTAACAAATAAAATTATAATTATATATTATAATTGAATTATTAACAAATTTCTGATTAAAAAGTGAAATTCGTCATTCTAAATAGTTTCCTGATTCTTATTTTAATTGGCTGTAGTGCATCTACCGGTTCCAGATATGAAAAAGCAGATGAAAAGAAAACTGAAGAAAAAAATACAAAGGAAACTAAATGCAGAAATTTACGAGAAGACGGCGCGCAAAGAAGTCTATGTAACTTTTGAACCACCATTTTATAAAGTGAAAGCTGGTGACTTTACTTCAAAATCTGATGCTAATGATTTCAAATTCAAATTGAACCAGCTTGGTTATACTGAAGCAAAAGTAGTTCAGGAAACAGTAAACATATTCGAGCAATGAGAACTCTCCTCTATAATCCCGCATCACTGGTTACCGTAAATACAAATGGAAAAAATTTTAAAAGAGGTAAAGGTCTTTCTCACATTGAAGTGCTGAATGATCATTCGGTAGTAATTGAGAACGATTTAATTGAAGATATCTTTCCAACTTCTTCTTTAGATAGAAATAAATTTGAAAATGTTATTGATGTAACTGGAAAAACAATTTTACCAGGATTAGTTGAATGTCATACTCATACTGCATTTGCAGGTTCCCGTGCTGATGAATTCAGACAAAAGCTGAATGGAACCAGCTATGAAGAAATTGCAAAACAAGGTGGTGGAATTAACACTACAGTTTCAGCAGTTCGAGCTTCTTCATTTGAAAAGCTTGTCAATCTCATAAAACCAAGAATTGAAAATTTTATTTCTCAGGGAATTACTACACTCGAAATAAAAAGCGGTTACGGACTTGACTTTGAAAATGAAAGAAAGCTTCTTCAAGTCATTAATTTTTTAAATGAAATTTATCCAGTTGATATTGTTTCGACTTTTTTAGGTGCACATACCTTTCCTCCCGAATATAAGAATAATCATCAAGAATATGTTGATGATATAATAGACAAAATGATTCCTCACTTTGCTAAACAGAAACTTGCTGAATTTTGTGATGGTTTTTGTGAAGCAACAGCTTTTTCCGCAGATGAAATTAATGAGATATTTATCGCGGCAAAAAATAATGGATTGAAACTCAGGCTCCATACTGAGCAGTTCAATTCAATCGGCGGACTTGATGTAGCGCTCAAACATAAAGCCGTTTCTGTTGATCATCTTGAAGTAATAAAAGAAAGTGATATTCCAAAGTTAAGCAATGCAGAAACTGTTTCTGTTCTACTTCCCGGTGTTTCATTTTTCTTGAATCATACTTACGCACCTGCAAGAAAATTAATTGAGGATAATGCAATAGTTGCATTAGCAACAGATTTTAATCCAGGATCTTCTCACATTTCCAGCCTGGCTTTGATTATGAGTCTTGCAGCTTTAAAAATGAAAATGACAATTGAAGAAACTATAAGCGCGGTAACTATTAATGCAGCAAAAGCATTATGCAGAGAAAAAAATATTGGTTCAATTGAGATTGGAAAGAAAGCAGACTTTGCTGTTTTTGATTCAAAGGATTACGCCGATATAGTTTATTCAATTGGTAGGAATTTGAACTGTATGACAATTAAGGATGGGAAAATTATTTATAAAAAGCCTTGAGAGAACTGTCTACTTAAATTTGAATTTTAAATCTGTTACTTCCCACCTTGGTCTTAAATTTAGAGTATCAGGATAAAAAGAAAACCTTTCAGAATATTTTATCGGTTCAGGCCAACCATAATCATATTCTCCATTATTATTTTCATCCAGATAACACCAGAGAAGATATTTCCCCGGTATCACACGAGTAAACTCAAAATCATTACTTGTGATAGTTCTTGAATAATTTAACTCTTCATTTTCACTGCTTTGTAATACTAATATTGGATGTTTATCAAAATCAAGATTAATTATAAAGCCCGAAAGACCTGTAAAATCTAATCCTGAAATTGTTTTAAACTTTAAAGTAAAAACTGAATCTCTGTTGTTCCCTGCAAGATCAACAAATTTACCAAGTTGAAGTTGTAATAAATAATCTTTATCCTGTTTTAATGTTTCAGTTGGTTTAATTACCAGTGTAGCGTCATCATCAAAACCAAACTTAAAATCAATTGGTTTCTTAAAAGTGTCCGTCAATGATATAGCAGAATTAATTAGATTTTTATTAAATGCTTCATCAAAGTATACTTTAATTTTTGTATTCATATAATCAACTGTCTTACCCTGACCAGGTTCAGTAGAAACTATCTTAATTGAACTGGTATCTTGTCTATCGCTAAGCAGCACTTTAGTGAAATCATTTACCATCGTGTTTCCTTTTTTATCAACTAAAGTATCAGCATAAAGGTAAACCAAATCTTCGGGATTTATATTTTCATGCAACATAAGAATAAATTCTTCAGGTTTTGTTTTACCCTTAAAAGCATAAACAATTTTATATTCTTTATTATCGGTAGAATCAATTAAATAAAAATTGTTTGCACTAATTGACTTTAGATCCAACTCTTTGTTAGCACTAACCAGCAAATGATCTTTATCAGTCATAATTGCATTTATCAATCTTGGTTTACTTGTATCAGCACTAAAAAGCATATAATCCAGGTCAGTAAAGATTGAATCTTCTTCATTGAAATAAACATCTTTATACGAAATTCCAATCTCATCTTGATCCTGTTGATATAAATAATCTCTGTACTGATCATTCACAGCAAAAACTCTGTATCTGCCTTCGCCCAATCCTCTTAAGCTAAAACTACCACCTACACCCGTCTGTGAAACATAGTCTGGTTTAGTCTTTAAAAGTGTATCGGACTCCTGAACAATCTTATAGGCATAAATAAAAATTCCCTCTTTTTCTTTTCCATATACTCTGCCGGAAATTATTTTTTTATCAATCTTACTTCCTGTTGAAAATGAAAACGTGAATGCTTCAGCCATTCTGTTTTTGTTATTCAAATCGACAACATCTGTTCCGATGGTAATTGTATAAGTAACATCTTTTTTTAATTTTTCTGGGAAATCAACTTCTAGAGTTGTAGCTGACCAACTGTATTCCAAAGATCCTTCGATAAAAGGTGAAATGAAAATTGCATCAGTCACTGACCTTTTATCAACATATTCTGAAAATTCAATTTCAAAGTAATCTTCGTTATAGTTTACAGTCCCATCTTCAGGATAAACTTTTGTGATTTTGGGAGGAATACGATCAACTTCACCTCCGGAAGGAGGTAATTGGTTGGCACATTTTATCAGCACAAAAAAGATGAATAAAAATATTAGATGATATTTTTTATTTTTAATCAATTTCACTAATGTTGAATCAGATTTTCATACTAAAATTAATTTTCAGAATTTCTTTCACGGATTAACTTACGATATTTCTTCACATTATTATTATGTTCTTTTAAGCTTTTAGAGAACATGTGACCACCATTTCCATCTGCAACAAAATAGAGATAATTATTTTTTTCTGGATATAATGCAGCTAATATTGCTTCTCTTCCCGGACTGTTAATTGGACCCGGAGGTAGGCCAGCGTATCTATATGTATTGTAAGGAGAATTGATGTTCAAATCATCAAACGTTAATCTTCGCCATCCGCCAGGAAGCAGATATTGAATAGTGGGATCAGCCTGAAGTCGCATACCTATCCGCAAACGATTATGGTAAACACCGGATATCCTTGGCATTTCATCCACTTTATCTGTTTCACCCTTTATAATTGAGGCTAAAGTTATTATTTCGTTTCTCGTAAATCCTAATTCTTTTGTTCTTTTTTGGAGACTATCATTATAAAATTGCTTGAGAGAATCATAAAACATTGGTATCAATTCTCGCGCAGAACTTCTTTCATATATTTCATAGTCATCCGGGAAAAGATAACCTTCAAAAGAACTTCGATTCAATCCCAGTGAATCAGCAAATTTGCTGCTATTAGCAAGTTGAACAAAATTTGTTGAATCAATATAAATATATTTCTGCAGCCTGTGAGCTAACCACTTAATTGTCTGTCCTGAGTTGATTGTGAAAGTTTTTTGAAAATCGCATCTACCCGAAATAAATAAATCAAGCAAATCTAGATAACTTAATCCATTAGGAATATGATATCTTGCAGCTCTAACTTTTCGCTCTGCTCCATAAATAAATCCGGATATTTTAAAATTCGTTTTACTGGGAATAATTCCTTTTTCATATAATCGATTCACGACTGAAGAAAAAGCTTCACCACTTTTTATTTCAAATGTAATCGGTGACTTGATCGAATAGTAATTAGGTGTAAAAAATGTGAGATAAGAGATAACAGACACTAAAATAAAAACAGCAATAACTGCAAGCACATCCCATCTGGTCAATAGATTTTTAAAGTCTACTTTCATTCCTTATCGAATTTTAGAAAATGATTATCAGGAATTGAAGGATAAGGGATTGCGTTCAAATTTCCTTTAAAGCCAGTATTAAAAAGTTGAAAACCTCGAATAGCAATCATTGCTGCATTATCCGAGCAAAATTCTAAAGAAGGAATTATGCAAGAAATTTTAAATTTTTCAGCAAGATTTTTGAATTCACTTCTGAGTTTTTTATTTGCTGCAACACCACCAACTAACGATAACGATTTTACTTTATGATTGTTCAAAGCAAGAGTTACATTTTTCATCAGTGCATCTACTAATGCTTTTTGAAATGAAGCTGAAATATTATTCAAATCAGATTTAGGAATTTCACCAGATGGATAATTTTTCTGAATAAATCTCAACACTGCAGTCTTCAATCCACTAAACGAAAAGTTATATTGATCCTTCAATTCTGCAATAGGAAATTTTATAATGGTTTCATTGCCTTTAGCAGCACTAATTTCAATTTGTGGACCACCGGGATAGCCAAACCCAAGCATTTTCGATACTTTGTCAAATGCTTCACCTGCAGCATCGTCTACCGTACTGCCAAGTTTATAAATTTCAGTAAAACTCTTTACATAAAGAAGCAATGTATGTCCACCCGAAACAACAAGAACAAGCATAGGAAATTCAGGTTTTTGCTCCATTAAAAATCCTGAAAATATATGCCCTTCAATATGATTAACTGGTATGAAGGATTTCTTCAACGATAAAGATAATCCTTTTGCAAAAGTTAGTCCGACTAGCAATGCACCAATTAAACCTGGTCCCGCAGTGGCTGTTATTAAATCTATATCTTTTAATTGTAAGTTTGTTATTTCTAATGCAGAGTCAATTAATGGTTTAACTATTTGCAGATGAGCTCTGCTGGAAAGTTCCGGAACAACTCCACCATATGCTTTATGAAAATGTTGGGAAGAAATCAGGTTAGCCTTTACATCTTCATTTGAAAGAATAGCAACAGAAGTTTCATCACAGGAGCTTTCAATTCCCAGGATATTTAGTTTCTGGGAATTATTCATTATCTGAAAGCAAAAAATTCTTTAACAATATGTCCGGCAATGTTCGGATTTTCCTGTAAGCGACGTATGGAATATCTATACCAATCCTCTCCGAAGGGAACATAAATTCTAATTTTATAACCATCCCTATTAATCTTATCTCTTAAATCTTCTCTTACTCCAAGCAGCATTTGAAATTCAAATTTGTCTTTTGGAATATTCATTTCCTTTATCATTTCATAGGCTTTATCAATTAAAAATTTATCATGTGTTGCTATACCAACATAGTTCCCATTTTTAAGCATAATCTCAAGTGACTTTAGAAAATTATCTCTGATCGCTTGCTTATCTTTATAAGCAATCGTTGCTGGTTCTACATAAATTCCTTTACAAAGTCTGTAATTCGTGCCTAACTTATTTAAAATAATTGCATCGTTATAAGTTCTTTTAAGATAAGCCTGAAGTACAACACCTAGATTATTATATTGTTCATAAATTCTTTTATAAACCTCTAATGTTAAATCAGTGTAAGGTGAATCCTCCATATCTAATCTTACAAAATTATTTATTTCAGAATAATCGCCAAACCCATTTGAGTTGGATTAATAGATAGATTTGCATTCAATTTATTTTTTAAAATTACATCGAGTACTTCCAGAGCTTTCTTTTTAGCTTCAATTGCTTCTTCTTTTGTAGTAATTGATTCACCCAAAACGTCAAGAGTCGCCAAAATTCCTTTTGAATTCAAATTCCTGACCGTGTCAACAGCATTATTTAATGATTTGCCAGCAATATATTTTTTTGAGAATATCCAAACAATGTTTTCGGGCATTGCCTGAACGGTTTTAACTAGAAGATTATGAAATAGCGACAATGAAAACTCCACAAAATATTATATACAAAATTACTGGATTTTTAGTACTGTAAAAAGTTAATACTGCGTATTTAATGTGAAAGTTATTAGGTTAAGAAAATTTTAAGACAGAGATAAGAAGATTAGCTTTTTTTCGCAGTTCAGCTTTGGAACCGTTATTAGTAAACACGATATCAGATTTTTTAACTT
>JARRKF010000060.1:0-5794 GCA_037388405.1 Ignavibacteriaceae bacterium
AACTAAAAACAAGTTTTTTTATCATTCTATATTATTAAATTATTCGTGCACGCGGGCATTATCTACCCTGACCGGCGGATATGTAATTATGCCTGGTGTTTCATAATTCTTGCTGATTTTTTGATCTGCATTTAAGAAAGACAAACTAGTTGCGTCTAGTTGTACTCCGTTTGTTGTAACAATAAATCTGCATCTCAATACCATCTGATCTTTCCTGTTATTTATAGGAAAAGTTTTTTCAAGAATATATACACCCTCTTCAGATACATAAACATTATCATCTGATTGTGTTTTGATTGTCCAGGTTTTCCCGGTTCTATAATTAAGATCGCTAATAACAGCACTCACATCAAAATGTAACTTGACGAGAAATTGCGGAGCTGGCGGTATTGGGTCAAGATAAAATAATTGATGAGTATAATCTATTCTCCCGCCGATGCTGAAATAATTATTGGTCATTCCAGGAGCGACTAGAATTCCCTCAAGAGGAAAATTACCACTGTTAATATCCTGACTGGTCTTCCAGCTTGTACCGTTTGGTTCGGTCAGAATGGGATCAGTTATCGAATTATCCTGGCAGCCAACAACCAGAAGAAGAAAGAAAGAAACGAAAGAAAAAAAGAACCTTTTCATGATGCACTCCTTAGTATTTTGTTGATATTTATTGATTAAAAAGCTCATCACAAATAAATAAAATAAAGGAGACGACTACATATCAGCTATGTAACAATTGCTTGAACTAATCTTTCAAATGTTTGAAACTATGTAACCTGTGGTTAATATTATGTTACATTCTTTGATTTTGGCTAAAAAACTTACGATAGGAAAACGAAATTGAGTCTAAGAATTAGCAGAAAAAATACTAATAAGATGAAATAGAAAAGGCTCCGTTATGGAGCCTTTGTTGGTAACAATCTACTTTATCAGAATCATTTTTCTGATCTCAAAATTATTCCCGGATTGCAGTTTATAGAAGTAGGTTCCACTTGCAAGCCCAGTTGCATCAAATTCAATTGAATATGTACCGGCAGATTTTTGTTCGTTGAGAAGAGTTGCAACTTCATTACCCATTATATCATAAATATTCAACTGCACAAATTCATTTTGTGGAACTGAAAAGCTGATAACTGTTGATGGATTGAATGGATTGGGATAATTCTGCTTTAATTCAAATTGATGTGGAGTTATTACATCTACATCAACAACATCTGAAAATTCAAAAGCTCCGTTAAAATCTATTTGCTTCAATCTATAAAAATATTTTCCTTCAGAAATTTCTTTATCTTCGAAAGAATAATATTGAACTTCACTTGTTGTTCCATGTCCTGAGACAGTTCCTATTTGTTCAAATCCTATTCCGTCAACACTTCTTTGAATTTCAAAATGCGAGTTGTTCACTTCGGTCGCTGTCATCCAGCTTAAAGATACAGTACTGCCCGATACATTAGCAGCAAAAGATGCAAGCTCTACCGGTATGAAGCTTCCTTCGCCTGTCCAGCAGTCAACCTGATAGTTTGTGGAACTCCCGCCCATATTTCCACCACCGAAAAATATTTTGCTGATAGAAGGAGCAAAAAATCCAAGAGCTAATCCCCTTTCAGCCGGAACATCTCCATCATAAGTCCAGACATCTGTTAATGTGTTGTAATAAAAAACCTTCGGATTGGATGGATAAGTTGAATATCCTCCGCCCGAACCAACAAGTACTATATAATCACCAACTGAAGTTGTAGTCCACTTACAGAAATTCACACCTTCCGGAAGCGATGAAATTGTGGTCCACATATCTGTGCCCGGGTCATACTTTAAACATATTGTTGGGTCTTCTCCAGTTGGAATCAAGCCACCAACCAGATAAAGATATCCATTGTGAAATGATAATCCCGGATACCTTTTTATATAAGTTGTAGGTGTAAGATTTGTCCAGGAGTTAAGAGATATGCTGTATCTTGATAAATACGAAGCAGGGGTTGTTGTACTGTAGTTGGAGCTATGAACATAAATATAATCTCCGCCATCCCATGCAATACTGTTTTGAGCATTCATAACATCTGTTGGTCCTCCGGCAAGATTTGTCCAGGTACCGGTCCCAGTTCCATTTGGAGTAAATTTTTCAAAAACTGAAACCGCAGCAGTTCCTGAAAGCTTGTAGAGCTCTCCATTAGCAACACAAAATGCACTATTATAAGCCGGACTATTACAAACTGTTGATGCCATCCACGTATTTGATGGTATATGATATGCCAACGCCAAGGAACTATTTGCCTGACCACAAAAGACATAAATATAATCTCCTATTTGTCCGCCAATTGATCGTCCGAAGGGTTCGGTAGCACTTAGAATCCCGTTCCACGTCAGACCCAGAGTTAAAAGATCCTGCTCCTGATAATAGGTAACAGAGTTATTACCGTTCTCCTCAAGATTCTTAAGTTGCAACTCTTTTTGAGTTAAAGTTTCCTGAGCAAATACTGACAATAGAAATGTTGATGAAAAGATTAACAAAAGTAATGTTTTGTACATAATTCCTCCTCTATTAAATGATAGTATATTTTTACTTTTGGTGAGTGGTTTAAACGTAAGAATAAACTTGTTTAAGTTCAACTATTATAAAAAATAGTAATTCCGCATTGTGCTAAATTGTATTTAACCTACTATTTGCACTGATTAAGTTCACCACATTTTGTTAAATTTGAGGTTAATTAAATTAGATTCTACAATGCCTTCAAACAAGAAAATAGTTATTATCGGAGCCGGAATTTCCGGACTCACAACTGCATACTTACTTCACAAAGAAGGATACGATGTAATTGTACTGGAGCAAAAAAATAAGGTTGGTGGCTCTATTGAAACAAATTCTGAAAGCGGATTTCTTTTTGACAGAGGCCCGAACAGCGGACTTGAAACAACTCCAGTTATAAAGCAACTTGTTGAAGATCTTCAGCTTAAAGAACAGTTTGTGTACGCTAACCGGGAAGGAAATAAAAGGTACATACTCCGCAACGGTGAACTGCACGCATTACCTATGTCTCCGCCTGCATTCTTAAAAACAAAACTCTTTTCCGGCAAGGCTAAGTTAAGATTATTTGCAGAACCGTTTATTAGTAAATCGAAAGATGGTTATTACCAGAGCATAGCCGAGTTCGTTTCAAGAAGATTAGGTAAAGAATTTCTGGATTACGCAATCAATCCATTTGTGGCCGGAGTTTATGCGGGAAGACCTGAAGAGCTTAGTGTTAAATCTGCTTTTCCAAAACTTTATGCACTTGAAGAAGAATACGGAGGATTGATTTTAGGAACTATTAGAAGCATTCGCAAAAGGAAGAAGAGTAAAGAAGTTTCAAAGCAAAGTGCAAAGATGTTTTCTTTCAAAGATGGAATGATTGTTCTTCCCGAAGCAATAAAAAGAAGTTTGGGCAAGCGTGTGTATACAGGAGTTGAGGTAGTTTCTGTCAGAAAAACTTCTGAAGATAATTATGGAGTAACCTACAGGGAGGGAGAGCAAACTTTAACATTACTGGCAGATGCTGTTTTCTCAACCGTTCCTGCTTACAAAGCATCTGAACTCTTTGGAAGTTTTGATAAGAAACTTGCTGAACATTTAAACGATATTTACTATCCGCCGGTGTTGGTTCTTTATTTAGCATATGAAAAAAAGGATGTTGGACAGCCGTTGGACGGATTTGGATTTTTAATTCCTGAAAAAGAGGAAAAATCTTTTCTTGGTGCAATCTGGAGTTCGGTTATTTTTCCGAATCGTTCAGATGAAAATAAGGCGGCATTTACTCTTTTCATCGGTGGTTCACGTGATGCCGGCTTTGTAGATGATGTTGAACAGAATGTTATTGATCGTGCAAGAAGAGAATTTGAATTGATTATGAAAATAAGTGCTGAGCCAGTGTTGATCACTAAACGATTTTGGCCAAAAGCAATTCCACAGTACAACCTCGGATATGTTGAACACGAAAACTTTTTCGACCATTTTGAAAAAGACAATAAAGGGATTTTCCTCGGCGGAAATTATCGGGGTGGAATTTCAATCGGAGACTGCATTAAAAATTCAGAATTAGTCGCACAAAAAATTAAGAGTTTAATTTTTATTTAGCGTCTTGGCGTGTATCTCTCTCACGCGAAATCGCGAATACACAAAGAAAGGTAAATTTATGACAAATCAAAATTATAACTTCAAACGCTTCCGTAGATTACGTTACAACCCCATTATTCGGGATATGGTTAGAGAAACTGTTCTAACAAAAAATGATTTAATTTATCCGATGTTCGTCGTGCCTGGAAAGAATGTAAAGAATCCCGTTAAATCAATGCCGGGTGTGTTCCAATTCTCGGTTGAAAATTTAGTTAAGGAATGTAAAGAAGTTCGTGATCTAGGAGTTCCTGCTGTAATTCTTTTTGGAATCCCAGAGCACAAAGATGAAAAAGGAAGTGATGCATATAATCCGGACGGAATAATTCAACAGGCAATTAGAGCAATCAAAAAAGAAATTAATGATCTATTAATTATAACAGATGTTTGTCTCTGTGAATATACTTCTCATGGGCATTGCGGAATTCTTGCCGGCGAAGATATTCTTAACGATGAAACTATAGCTGTTCTTGCCAAAGAAGCGGTGTCACACATTGAGGCCGGCGCAGACATGGTTGCTCCTTCTGATATGATGGATGGAAGAGTTTTTGCTATCCGCAAAGCACTTGACTACAAAGGTTACACTAAAATTCCGATAATGAGTTATGCAGCAAAGTACGCTTCCGGTTATTATGGACCATTCAGAGATGCCGCCGATTCAACTCCTGCATTTGGAGATAGAAGATCTCATCAAATGGATATTGGAAACATTAATGAAGCTTTAAGAGAAGTAGAAGCCGATATTGAAGAAGGAGCTGACATTGTAATGGTAAAACCTGCTGGTCCCTATCTTGATGTCTTAAGAAAAGTCAAAGAAAAATTCGGAATGCCTACAGCCGCTTATCAGGTTAGCGGGGAGTTCGCGATGATAAAAGCTGCCGGGCAGAACGGCTGGATAGATGAGGAAAGAGTAATGATTGAATCGCTAACTGCAATCAAACGTGCTGGTGCAGATATGATCTTAACTTACTTTGCAAAAGATGTAGCGAAGTGGATTGATCGAAACAAGTAGCGTTTTCTCTTCAAAGATGTGCAAATATTGTGTAATTTGATTTGGTGAATTGGCTGAATTTGAATTAATAAAATGAAAAACAAAGTAAAAATATATGATCTGAAAGATCCTCTTCAGTACGAAGTAGAGAAAAATTTCTGGAACAATGCAAGTATAGAATTTAAGCTCAATGCTCTTGAAGAAATCAGAGCTTCTTACATTAAATTATTCAAAGTTAATAAAGATGAAGTTAGTAAAAGACTTCGAAGAGTTTATAGAGTTACTGAACAAAAACAAGGTTAAATATCTTGTGGTTGGAGGTTATGCATTTGCAATCCATGCATATCCAAGATTTACAAACGATATTGACTTTTTTATTCTTTCTTCAAAAGCCAATGTTGACAATATTGCATCAACACTTAATTTGGGATTGATGACTTAACGATTAGTCTTGAAGATTTAATGAAAAAGGATAAAGTTATGCAGCTTGGTGAGCCGCCTTATAGAATTGATCTTCTTACATCTATAGACGGAGTAACTTTTGAAGAAGCATGGGAAAGGAAGATTAAAGGAAACTACGGCAACCAGATTCTTTATTTTATTTGCAAAGAAGATTTAATAAGGAACAAGAAAGCCACCGGGAGGAAAAAAGATATGGACGATCT
>JARRKF010000061.1:0-8426 GCA_037388405.1 Ignavibacteriaceae bacterium
GATTATATTAATGTCGATTTTGTTGCCGGTAATATCGTCCCTGTATGGACAGATGAACGTGCCGGCGGATTTGATATGGATATTTATACAGGACTTATTCCTCCAATAGTTCCTGTTGAGTTCCTGAGTTTTACAAGTAACATACAAAATGGTAAAGTAATTCTTAATTGGGTCACAGCCACTGAATTAAATAACAGAGGCTTTGAAATCCAACGAAGTATTGATAACAATATTTTTGTTACTGTTGGATATGTTGAAGGGAAAGGAAACTCGACTACTAATCAGTACTACAGTTTTACTGATGAAAGTATTCCCGGGAAAGTGTACTATAGATTAAAGCAATTTGATTTCAACGGAACATACAAATATTCAGAAACAGTTGAGGTTGATGGAGTTACTGTTGCTACAATTCAACTTGAACAGAACTACCCGAACCCATTTAATCCGGCAACAACAATTAAATACCAGCTTGGCAATGACGGTTTTGTTAGTCTAAAAGTTTATAATGAACTCGGTGAAGAGGTTGCGATTCTCCTTAATGAATTTCAGAAAGGTGGAAGTCATCAGCTTATTTTTAATGCCGACGAATTATCTAGCGGAATGTATGTTTATAAATTATCCTCTGGAAATTATGTTGAAAGCAAGAAAATGATTTTGATAAAGTAGGAATAAAAATTAAATAACGCAATGACAACAGAAGCGGGTGAATATACCCGCTTTCTGTTTTTAAAAATCATAAAAAAATATTTTTAGAAAACCCAGATACAGATATAAATTTGTATTACAATGTTTGAATTACTTCGCAATCATATAGAGAAACGAGTTCATCTAACCGATGAAGAGTTTGAAATAATTAAAAAATATTTCATTCCAAAGAGATTAAAAAAATCCCAGTTTCTTCTTCATGAAAGACAAGTATGCACTCACATTGGATTTGTAGGTTCAGGCTGTCTTCGTCAGTATACAATTGACAATAAAGGAAATGAACATATTATTCAGTTTGCAATTGAGGACTGGTGGATATCCGACCTTCATAGTTTTCTTAGCGGCTCACCTTCAAAATTTAACATAGATGCTTTACAGGATTCCGAAGTTCTGTTACTTGGAAAAACAGCAAGAGATAAGCTGCTTGATGATTGTCCAAAAATGGAAAGGTTCTTCCGATTACTGATGGAAACACATCATGTTGCGACAGAGGAAAGAGTTGCCGATTCTCTTAGTATGTCAGCGGAAGAACAATACTGAAAGTTTATTAAAACCTACCCAAAATTGGTTGAGGAAATTCCTCAAAACCAGATTGCATCATATCTTGGAATCACTCCGCAATCTTTGAGCAGAATTCGTAAAAAATTAATTCAAAAATAATTCCATATTCGTATTAGGTTTAAGCATTCAAATTAAGATGCTGGGCTAGGGACTGATTCTGAGAATGAAGCCTGGTGTCGGTAGTCAGGTTCAGACTTTTAACTATTAACATATGTTAATTCATTTATTTAACATATGCGAATGCGCTGGAACCAAGTTGAAGTTATTTTTGTTGTAAAAGTAATTACAAAATAATTTAATTAAATCGAAAGGAAAATTACAATGACACAGTGGAAAATAGATCCCGCACATTCGGAAATAAATTTTAAAGTTAAACACCTTGTTGTATCAACAGTCAGAGGACACTTCAAAAACTTTGATGCAACAATTGAAGCAGAAAAAGATGATTTCAGTGATGCAAAGATCAATTTCGAGGCTGATATAAAAAGTATTGAAACGAGTAATAATCAGCGCAATAACCATTTAAGATCTCCTGATTTCTTCGATGCTGAAAAATATCCAAAGATGACATTCATTTCTAAATCAGTAAAGAAAAATGCAGATAATGAATATAAAGTTAAAGGTGATTTAACTATACGTGGTGTTACAAAAGAGATAATTCTCGATGTAAATTATAACGGTACGGTTGAAGGATTTGGCGGTGGAGTTGTTGCAGGGTTTGAGGTAAATGGAAAAATAAATCGTATGGATTATGGTCTTAAGTGGAACAGACTTACAGAAACAGGCAGTGTGGTTGTAAGTAATGAGGTTAAAATTGAGATACTTGCTGAATTCACAAAAGTTAAGGAAGCTGTGAAAGCTGCATAATCCATTTGATAGGATTAAACAAAAAAGCCCGTGGAATTAATTCTTCGGGCTTTTTTTATTTTATTTATTTATAAACATTGGCGCACCAGGTCCAACTGGAATTCCTAATAAAAACCAAACAATAAAAAGTATTGACCAGATAATGAAAAATGTAATGGTATAAGGTATCATTGTAGCAATGAGAGTTCCAATACCTGCTTGTTTATCGTACTTATGAATGAACGCAATTACAAGTGCAAAGTAAGACATCATCGGGGCAATAATATTTGTTGTGCTGTCACCAACTCTGTATGCGGCCTGAACTAGTTCCGGCGAATAACCCAGAAGCATAAACATTGGAATAAATACGGGTGCCATAACAGCCCATTTTGCTGAGGCGCTCCCCATAAATAAATTTATTATTGCTGAAATTATTATGAATGATATTAAAAGTGGAATGGGACCTAAACCTGATGATTTAAGGAAAACCGCACCTTCAACTGCTACAATCATTCCAAGGTTTGTCCAGTTAAAGAAAGCAACAAACTGAGCAGCAAAAAATACAAGAACTATATATGAGCCTAAAGTTTCCATTGATTTATTCATTCCTTTAATTGCATCGTTATCATTCTTAATAGTTTTTGAAGCAATTCCTGAATACCATAGTCCCCTTTTCTCATCTTTATTTAAAGGTTTAATCTCTTCAGCTTCGACTGTTCCTTTAAAGGAACCTAATCGTGGAATGACAATTTTTTCCGTAACCCAGGTTCCTGCTGCTGCAATAAAAAATGTTGATACAAACATGAAGTAATAATTAGCAGCTGCATTTACTTCATAGGCAGGATTTATTATTCGTGCGGCTTCCTGAGAAAGCCCGGCAAGCAAAGGATCTAGAGTACCTAAAAGAAGATTAGCACTGTATCCACCAGAGACGCCTGCAAATGCAGCGGCAAGTCCTGCTATCGGATGTCTTCCAACTGCAAGAAAAATAATTGCAGCCAGAGGAACAAGCAGAACATATCCGATTTCACTTGCAGTGTTTGAAAGAATTCCTGCAAACACAATTACAAACGTTAGTAACTTTTTCGGAGCTTTAAGAACCAGCAATCTTAAAATTGTACCTATCAAACCACTATGCTCTGCTACGGCAATTCCGAGTAAAGAAACCAAAACTGTTCCAAGTGGTGCGAATGAAGTAAAATTTGTAATAAGATTTTCAATTATTCTGTGAAGTCCATCAACCGAAAGTAAACTGACAGGTTTTATCTCCTCTCCTGTTCCGGGATGTACAACTGAAAAATTGAATAGGCTTACTATTCCGGAAAGTATAATAACAGCCAAAGCAAACAGGGCAAATAAAGTTGTTGGATGTGGAAGTTTATTCCCAACTTTTTCGATTATTTCTAAAAATTTTTCGACTATCCTACTGGATTTCGCTTTTTCTTCGTTCATTAAAGACCCTAATGGATTATTTGGTTGAGTTGTCTAAAAGAAGTAACAATAAAAACAGGAATTTTATTCCAAATTAATAAAAAAATTTATATTGTTACTTGGTAAAAGCAAAAGTTGATTGGGTTATTAAAATGAATTGCGAATAAATTATTCTAAGAACTGAGCAACAGCATTCGCACAATTTTCACCATCTAATGCTGAAGATACAATACCACCTGCAAATCCTGACCCCTCACCGCAAGGAAATAGTCCAGCGATTTGATTATTCATGAATGTGTTTTTATCACGAGGCACTCTAATAGGTGAACTTGTTCTTGTTTCTACGCCAACTAGAACAGCTTCATCCGTATAATAGCCTTTCATCTTTTTGTCGAATTCTTTAAGTGCTTTCTTGAGCCTTTTTACAAGGAATGCCGGAAGCTCTTCATCGAGCTTGACTGAAGTAACACCCGGAATATAAGATGTTTTTGGTAACGACTGAGAAATTTTTCCTTCAACAAAATCGGTGGCTCTCTGGGCCGGTGCTGCAAGTGATTGAGAAACCATCTTAAAAGCATTTTGTTCAACTTCCTGTTGAAGCTGTAATCCTGCAAATATAGGATCAGTATATTTTTTGCTCCAGTCTTCTTCGTTTACTTCGGCTACTAATCCGGCGTTCGCAAAAGGGGAATCTCTTCTTGCCATCGACATTCCATTCACTACAATTTCACCGGAAGCAGTTACTGCAGGAATTATTATACCACCCGGGCACATGCAAAACGAATAGACTCCCTTTCCATCAATATTTTTTGAAACGTTATAGGCTGCAGACGGCAGATTTTCAGGTTTAAATCTTGTGTGATATTGAATCTCGTTTATCAATGGCTGAGGATGTTCAATTCGCACACCCATTGCAAATGGCTTTGATTGAATTTTGATATTGTTCTTTTGAAGTATATGAAAAATATCTCTCGCAGAATGACCGGTCGCTAAAATTACAGCATCAGCAAAACATTCCTCTTCTGAATTAACAACGACTCCTTTTATTTTTTTATCTTTCAGAATAAAATCTGTCACCCTTGAATCGTATTGTATTTTTCCACCGGCTTCAAGTATCGTCTTCCTTATTGCTGAAATTACTTTAGGAAGTTTATTGGAACCAATATGTGGATGCGAATCAATTGCAATTTCAGGATTAGCACCATGCTGAATAAAAATCTCTAAAACTTTATAAACATTTCCTCTTTTAACCGAACGAGTGTAAAGTTTTCCATCACTATAAGTGCCAGCACCACCCTCACCAAAGCAGTAATTTGAATCAGGATTAACAATGTGGTCCTGTTGAAGAGTTTTTAAATCTCTTCTCCTTGTCTGAACATCTTTTCCTCTTTCAATAATAATGGGTTTTATTCCAAGTTCAATTAACCTTAGAGCAGCAAAAATTCCGGAAGGTCCAAAACCAACAACAATTACACTCTTCTTTCCATCAACTGGATTATAAATATATGTTTGATTGTCCTCGCTAACGGGTTCGTTAATGTAAACATCAACTAAAAGTTTAAATATCGGACGTTGACGAGCATCAATTGATCTTCGGATTGTTCTGATGCCGGTTATATCCGAAGGATTTACGTTAAGCTTTTTCGCAGCAAAACTTTGAATGAATTCCTGATTATAAATGTTTTCAGGAAATATTATTAATTCTAATTGCTTTTTCATATTTAATTTAATTAGTATACGCTTTTAACATAGCCACCATCAACCTGGATTGTTACTCCAGTAACATAAGAGGCTTGCTTTGATGCAAGGAAGACAACCACTGAAGCTATCTCTTCAGGCCTTCCGAGTCTATTTATTGGAGTTCTTTTTGCCATATCGACTAAAATTTCTTCGTGAGATTTACCTTTCTCTTTTGCTTCAACTACTGCAAGCTCATAAAGTCTTCGTGTTAAAGTCATTCCGGGGGCAACATTATTTACTGTGATATTAAACTTGGCAACTTCGTTGCTAAGTGATTTTGTAAAACCGGTTACTCCTGCACGAAGTGAATTTGATAAGATTAAATTGTCGACTGGCTGTTTAACAGAAATTGAAGTCAGGTTTATTATTCGTCCCCAGTTTTTTGCCATCATACCAGGTAAAATTAATTTGGAAAAACGAACAGCACTTAGCAAAACTTGTTCATATGCATTATCCCAATCGTTTTCTTCGAGTTCCTGAAACATCCCAGGAACTGGACCGCCACAGTTATTCACTAAAATATCAATACTTCCAAATTGTTCCGTAACTGCTTTGTATGTGGTTTCAATATCTTTACTTTTATTCAGATCACAGACTGACCAGAGTGGCTCTACGTTATACTTGCTCTTAATTTCTTTTGCAGCAGCAAGAAGATTTTCTTTTGAGCGGGAAGAAATAGCAACTTTGCAACCTTCAGCAGCGAAAAGTTCAGCAACTGCCTTTCCTATTCCTAAACTTGAAGCGGTAATGAGAACTGATTTGTTTTTTAAACCGGTGTCCAATCTATGTCACAAAGTTTTATTAATATTTATTACAAATGAATCTAATTAAAATAAATCTTTATTTCAATCATTAAACTGTTTCATTTGCAATTTTTGCTGTGTCCATAGCAATGACAAGTTCTTCATTCGTAGGGATTCTGAAGATTTTTACTTTAGAAGTGCTATCGGAAATTATCTGTTCTCGACTTTCACTTTTCAAAGTATCCAGCTTTATTCCAAGATATTCCATTTCTTTACAGACTTCCTCTCTAACCTCAGCAGAGTTTTCCCCAATTCCACCTGTGAATACAAGTGCATCTAAACCACCCATTGCTGCAGTGTAGGCACCAATATATTTTTTAATTCTATAACAGAAGATCTCGAATGCGTAAATTGATCTTTTTTGCTCATCTTTAACCGAAGCAACAATTTCACGCATATCACTGCTTTCCCCGCTTATTCCAATTAATCCTGAATGTTTATTTAAAAGCGTGCCTGCTTCGTGGAGTGAGAGACCCTCTTTACCCATTATGTAAAGAATTAATGAAGGATCCAGATCACCACTTCTGGTACCCATCAATAAACCTTCAAGAGGAGTAAAACCCATTGTAGTATCTACTGAAGTACCGTTTTTAATTGCAGCCATACTGCAACCGTTACCTAAATGCGCAGTGATAATTTTTAACTCACTTATATCTTTACCAATTAATTCTGCAGCTTTCTGAGAAACATAAAGATGAGATGTTCCGTGGAATCCGTATCTTCTTATTTTATACTTTTTATATAGCTCGTATGGTATCCCGTATAAAAAAGAACGCGGAGGCATTTTTGAGTGAAATGCAGTATCAAACACTGCAACCTGCGGAGTTTTTGGTAATAGTCTGCTAACTGCCTGTATACCTTTTATATTTGGTGGATTATGAAGCGGCGCGATCTCAATATTATCTTCAATTGCTTTTAATACTTCATCGTTAATTAGTACAGAATCCGAAAATGATTCACCACCATGAACAACACGATGACCGACAGCATCTATATCAGAGTTTTTTTCAATAACACCATGATTCTTACTTAATAAAATTGCAATTACATATTCAATCGCTGCTCTGTGATCCAGAATTTCTCCGGCAATTTTAATACTGTTACCATCATGCCTTGTTTGAGATAAAACAGCTCCTGTCATTCCGATTCTTTCTACAATTCCTTTTGCAAGTGCAGTTTTTGATTCAGTATCAATGAACTGATATTTTATTGAAGAACTACCACTGTTTAAAACTAATACTTTCATTTTATATAAATTTTTTGATTTAAGATTAGACTATAATATTTCCGTTTTCATCGTACTTGTAAAAACCTTCTCCGCTCTTTTTACCAAGCTTGCGCTCGCGAACAAGTTTGCGCAGAATCGGGCAGGCACGATATCTTGGTTCGCCAAGAGTTTTCCATAGTGTTTCCATCCAGGCAAGGACTTCATCAAGTCCCATACTATCTGCCATCTCTAATGGTCCCATCTGAAAATTGTAACCCAGTTTCATTGCCGTATCGATATCTTTAGCAGTTGCAATTCCTTCAAGCAGAATATGCATCGCCTCATTTAATAACGGTACTATGGCTCTAGTTGTTACAAATCCCGGGTACTCATAAACCTCAACAGGAGTTTTACCAATGTGTGAAATAAATGATTTTACATTCGCAATTGTTTCATTAGATGTGTGCAAACATTTAACTACTTCAACTACAGGAATTTTTGGAACGGGATTTAAAAAATGCAGAGCAATCATTTTGTCTGGTCGGCTGGTTGTCTCTGCTATTTTGGTAAGGCTGAGTGTTGAAGTGTTGGAAACAAATATGCAATCCTTTTTTGCTTTCTTATCCAACTGAGAAAATATTTTTACCTTGAGATCATAATCTTCATCAACTGCCTCAATAATTAAATCTCGATCGTCTATTTTATCAAGATTGGTATCCCATTCTATACGACTTAGAATTGCTTTCTTTTCCGACTTTGTCATTCCCCATCTTTTAATTTCTCTTTCCATCGAATCCGAGAGCATTGTCTTAGATGTTTTAAGATGCTTTTCATCCTTTTCTATAATAATTACATCCAGACCTGCTGCAGAAATAGTCTGAGCTATTCCCTGACCCATAACTCCTGCACCTATAATTGCAATATCCTGAATTGGTTCTGTCTCTTCAACTTCAGGAGATGATTTTAATAAATCCTCTAGCGTTAACTTATTATCCGACATATCTTTATCCTCTTTTGAATTCTTTTATCTTTTTTGTTCAAGTTTTATAAAATTTTTCCAATAAAAACTTAAAATATACTTCAAAATTAAAGATAATAAAGATGTTTTAATAGAGATAAATATTGAATGAAAC
>JARRKF010000062.1:0-5374 GCA_037388405.1 Ignavibacteriaceae bacterium
CAGCTTGTAGATGAGTTAAAAAATGTTGATGGATATGAATCTTATTTTTCTACTGCGGAGAGAAAAGGCTATAGTGGTGTTGTTACTTACACAAAGTTGAAGCCATTAAAAGTTCGGCAGGGAATTGGTAAAAAGGAATTTGACAATGAGGGCCGATTTATTATTACAGAGTTTGATGAGTTTACTCTTTTTAATATTTATTTTCCAAATGGAAAAGCTTCCACTGAACGTCTTCAATATAAAATGGATTTTTATGATGCCTTTCTCAAACAGTGCAAAAGGCTTCTTAAGCAGGACAAAAAAATTGTTGTTTGCGGAGATGTTAATACTGCTCACAAAGAAATAGACATTGCCCGACCCAAAGAAAATTCAGATGTGTCAGGATTTCTTCCTCAGGAAAGAGAATGGATTGATAAATTTCTTTCAGCAGGATTTTTAGATACATTCCGAATATTCAATAACGAGCCGGATCAATATACCTGGTGGGATATGATTACGCGGGCAAGAGAACGGAATGTCGGCTGGCGTATTGATTACTTTTATGCAAGCGAAAATCTGAAAAAGAATATTGCATCTGCTTCTATTCATTCTTCTGTGATGGGTTCAGATCACTGTCCTATCGAGCTTGAACTAAATTTCTGATTCTTTGTTTAAAGAGTTGATAATTTTTTCATCTTTTTTTATTAACTATTGTTGTTCACAATGTCATTCTGGCGATCACGACAGAGTCGGGAGAGTCCAGAATCTTTTAATTATGATAATATATGTTGATTCCGGACAACCTGCCTGCCGGACAGGCAGGGCCGGAATGACAGAACATAAAGGAACTGCATAACTTCAGATAATATGGTTTAAGAAGGTTTTCATTTTAAAATTATATTTATGAAATTCAGAAACAAACTAGCCAACGAATCAAGTCCTTATTTACTTCAGCACTCTGGAAATCCTGTTGATTGGTATCCCTGGGGAAATGAAGTGTTGAAAAAAGCCAAAGCTGAAAACAAACTAATCATTATAAGCATCGGATATGCTGCCTGCCATTGGTGTCACGTGATGGAACACGAATCATTTGAGGATGAATCAGTCGCACAGGTGATGAATGATTCTTTCGTTTCAATAAAAGTCGATAGAGAAGAAAGACCCGACATTGATCAGATTTATATGGATGCCGCTTATCTAATTACCGGGAGAGGAGGCTGGCCTTTAAATGTTATTGCTCTTCCGGATGGCAGACCTGTTTTTGCCGGTACTTATTTTAGAAAAGATGACTGGACAAGAATCCTTCTTTACTTCAAAGACCTTTATCAAAAAGAACCTGAAACATTTAACCGTGAAGCGGGAAAACTTACTGATGCGATGAAAGGAATTAAAGTTCCGGGACTTCAAGAGAATAGTTCTCCATTTTCAAAACAGGAAATTGATGAATCCATTGGTAAAATAATTTCATATATAGACTTCACAAACGGAGGAACAAAAGGTGCCCCGAAATTTCCGATGCCGAACATTTATCAATTCCTGATGACTTCTTATTTTCACACTAAAGATGAGAAAACAGTAGAGGCAATAAAGATTACTTTGGATAATATGGCAAGAGGCGGAATTTACGATCACCTTGGTGGTGGATTTGCTCGTTATTCAACTGATGAAATCTGGAAAGTTCCTCACTTCGAAAAAATGCTTTACGATAATGCACAACTTGTGAGTCTTTATTCAAATGCGTTCAAGCTAACGGGTGATAAACTTTACAAAAAAGTTGTTTATGAAACACTTGAATTTATAGAGAGAGAATTAACAGATAAATCGGGAGGATTTTATTCTTCACTCGATGCCGACTCAGAAGGAGAAGAAGGGAAGTATTATGTGTGGGAGAAGAAAGAAATAGACGAATTACTTGGAGAACAATCCGAACTCTTTTGTGATTATTATTCAGTTTCTTCAGTTGGAAATTGGGAGGGAAGTAATATTCTCTTTATCACTCAGAAAAAAGAAGACTTGCAGAAAAAGTATCGAATCAATGAGGAAACTTTTGATAGGATAATAAATGAATCTAAAAAGATTTTATTTGAAGAGAGAAACAAAAGAGTAAGACCCGGACTTGATGATAAAATCCTAACTTCCTGGAATGCTTTAATGAGTAAAGGTTATGTTGATGCTTACTTTTCTTTTGGTGAAGAAAAATTTTTATCTGCAGCAATAATGAATGGTGAATTCATTTTGAATAATATGATGGATGGGGATGGCAGATTGAATCGCAACCACAAAAATGGTAAAAGTACAATCAATGCTTTCCTTGATGATTATGCTTACACTATCGAAGCATTCATCTCTTTGTATGAAGCCACTTTTGATGAGAAATGGATTTATTCTGCAAAGAAAATTGTTGATTATGTAATTAATCACTTCAGCGATTCACAATCTCTGATGTTCTTTTATACTTCTGATATTGATGATCTTTTAATTGCGCGAAAAATAGATTTTTCAGATAACGTAACACCTTCATCTAATTCATCTTTTGCTGTTGGTTTGATCAAACTATCAAAAATTTTTGTTGATGAAAGGCTTGAAGAGAAGGCATTAAAACTTGTAAAAGCAATGAAGCAAACGGCAATTAAAAATCCAACATTTCATTCATATTGGCTTCTGGCTGCTTCATATTTTGTATATCCGTTTTATGAGGTTGGAATTGTTGGCTCAGAATGTTTTGAAAAAAGAAATGAATTGATAAGAGAGTACCTGCCAAACATTGTTCTATTTGGATCGCGTGAAGAAGGAAACCTCGAAATGTTGAAAGATAGATTCTTCAAAAACAAAACTTTGATTTACGTTTGTGAAAAAGGTGCCTGTCAGCTCCCGGAGTATAAATCAGAATTAGCGATGAAAAAGATAAAGAAATAAAATTTATAATCATTCCGGTAGAAAATGGGTGTTTGATTACTTTGTCTTTTATTCATTAATTCCTTTTGAGCTTAAAAATAATTATTGCTAAAAATTGATTAAACGATTAAAATTAAATTATATTCTTATTCCTCTTCTTGTCATTATCACCGGCTCTGCGGCTTCTTATTTCGCTGATGTTGGCAGGGCTTGGTATAAAACAATTAATATTCCTGACTGGACGCCTTCAAATTCATTAATGGTTATTGCTTGGACAATAATTTTTGTTATGAGCTCGTTATCTGTTTTAATTGTCTGGAACAAATTTTCTTCTGCAAAGAATTTCGGGCTGGTAATTACACTCTTTGTGTTAAATGCAATTTTTACAGTTGGATGGAATGTCCTTTTCTTTAGCCAGCAGCAAATCGGGCTGGCTTTTTTTCTGGCTGTTCTTCTTATTATAAACCTAATTTTACTAATTTATTTCATCTGGCGTTACTCTCCGCTAGCTGCCTACCTGCTTTTTCCGTATTCTGCCTGGGTTCTTTTTTCTACTATACTTACTTTTAATGTGTGGATGATTAACTGAATAGTGTTTCCCCTTGAAGAAATTTAATTTATTTACAGATTCATAAAAAAAGGGCACAACATTGTGTGCCCTTCAATAAATTAATGAAATAAAATATTACTTCACTAAAATCATTTTCTTTGAGTCTACGAATTTAACTCCATTCGAACCAGCAGCTTCAATTCTGTAGAAATAAACACCACTGTTTATTCCGGCAGCGTTGAAATCATAATTATGAATTCCTGCTGTAAGCTCTTGATTAACAAGAGATGCAACTTCCTGTCCAAGAACGTCAAATATCTTCAGACTTACTTTTGAATCAACTGCAAGTGAGAAGCTTATTTTTGTACTTGGGTTAAATGGGTTCGGATAATTCTGATCGAGACTGAATACTGCAGGTGCAATTACATCAGCAGAAACTTCGTCTGAATAAGATACTGTTCCATCGAAGTCGATTTGTTTTAGCCTGTATGTATATTCACCGGCACGTAAGTTTTCATCAGTAAATAGGTATGTTGTTGGTTCTGAAGTTGTTCCGTGACCAGGTACAAAACCTATTTCTGTATACTCAGAATTTGTAGATTTTCTTTCGATGCTGAATCCGCTGTTGTTTATTTCAGTGGCAGTTTCCCATCTTAATTTAACATCAGTACCGACTACAGAAGCAGTAAATGAAGTGAATTCAACAGGAATAATGCTGATATTCCACGTTGCTGCAATTTCAGCAGCGTCTAATGCTCTGTCATAAACACGGAACTCGTCCATCTTACCCATCATTGTTGCAGATGAGCCATAACCGCCGCATTTGAAACCTGAACCTGTTGGCATATTCAATGCAGTCTGTGGGAAGTTAGAGAAAAGAACTCCGTCTTTATAAGCTCTAACTTCAGGTACTGATGAATCATAAACGAATGTAACTACTGTAGGATTAGGACCAATACCAGTAACTAGGCAATCTGACAATCCTCCACCTCTCATAACTAAGTTATCTGGGAGAGCTACGCCATTGTGGAAGCAGCGGAATGATGTTGATCCACCATCTCCAAACAAGTAGAGTGCACTTCCAGTAGTGTTTGTAGGTATTTCTAACCACATACTAATTGTCCAGTCTCCTGCGCCACGATCCCAGTTATAACCTGTAACAATACCACCATTTGATACTCCATCACCAATAATAGCAGAGCCAAATTGACCGGGGCTTGCCCAGGTTGTTGTACCAGCTAACGAAGCGGGATTAGTTCCTCCACCAGGGTTAGCATAGTTTGCAGTTGTAGTTCCAGTACCTTCATCAAAGGTATAATATAAAAGTTCTGGTACTCCATACATACTACCACCACCAGAAGTTCCATTCAAACGAAATGAAAAATCATAGTAAGGTGCAGCACCAACAGCGCAGTTAGTTACACGGTAACCCCAGGTTGAGCAGGTAGTACCGAAAGCACCGCCGGGATTCTCCCACTCAGACTCTGTAGCAGTTTGTGTTTGTTCTGTCCATCCCCACTGTCCACCAACACTGTAGTCCATATTACATTGAACCGAGACCCAATATGAACCAGCAGATAATTCAATAGCGGGTGAAAATGCAATACTTACAGAACCTAATCCACCTGGGTCTGTGAAAGATGCATTTTCTAATTGCCCAGCAACTGTACCAGGGAATCCACTAGCATCATTATAAAAGTAAACATTAAAGGATGTAGCCGGACCGGTACCATTATAATAAGCACCTAGAACATCAATGGATTCGATAGACCAGGTTTCACCAGCAGGAACTTCAAAATCATCAGCGCCCTGGTTATCATAAGTATCCAGAGAAGCTTCAAAGTTCTGGGAGGTTAAGCTGTTAGTTCCGGCATTTGCCATTTGCTCATAAAGTACATCTGTTTCAGCAGGTATCCACTGAACGTGGCCTTTACCTATTAGAGCAGGTTT
>JARRKF010000062.1:5477-11211 GCA_037388405.1 Ignavibacteriaceae bacterium
TTACTTCAAAAAGGCAAGGAAACAACCGGCCCGGTAATATACTGGATGAGTCGAGATCAACGTGCTCACGACAATTGGGCGCTTCTTTTCGCTCAAAAATTAGCAAAAGAGAAAAATACTTTGCTAATGGTAATATTTAATTTAGTACAAGATTTTCTTGAAGCTACGATACGTCAATATGGATTTATGCTTAAAGGGCTTAATCAGGTTGAAACAGAATTAAGAAAGTATAATATACCTTTCTATTTATTAGTTGGAAAACCAGAAATTCAGATTCCCAGATTCATCAGAGAAAATAATGCTTCAATATTAGTTGCTGATTTTGATCCGCTAAAAATAAAAAGAATATGGAAAAGGGATGTGGCTAAAAAAATTAATATTCCTTTCTACGAAGTCGATGCACACAATATTGTTCCCTGTCTTTACGTCTCTGATAAAACAGAATTTGCTGCTTATACAATTCGTCCAAAGATTCAGAAAAACCTTCCGGAATTTTTAGATGATTTTCCAAAACTGAAAAAGATGAAGACTAATTCAGCATTAAAGGATGAAAAAATAAACTGGGAAAAAATCACAAAATCACTTAAAGTAAATAAAAAAGTTAAAGAAGTTGATTGGATTAAACCCGGGGAACAAGAAGCAGTAAAAATGCTAAAAGATTTTCTTGAAAACAGATTTACTCGATATGCCGAGGAAAGAAATGATCCGAATAAAAATGTTGTATCCAATCTTTCACCATATCTGCACTTTGGACAAATTTCTGCGCAAAGAGTTGCCTTAACTGTCAATCAATTCTACCCGAAAAATCCTTCTGCAGAAGCATTCCTTGAAGAGCTGATAGTTCGGAGAGAATTGTCAGATAATTTTTGCTACTTCAATCCGAAATATGATTCATTCGGCGGATTTCATGATTGGGCTAAAGATACACTTAACAAGCATAGAAAAGATAAACGAGAGTTCATTTACTCATTAGAAGAATTTGAAAATGCGCAAACTCACGAAGACCTATGGAATGCTGCCCAATCTGAACTGGTTGTGAAAGGGAAGATGCACGGGTATATGAGAATGTATTGGGCGAAAAAAATTCTGGAATGGAGTAAATCTCCGGAAGAAGCATTAAAGACGGCTATATATTTAAATGATAAATATGAACTTGACGGTCGTGATCCGAATGGTTATACCGGATGTGCATGGTCAATTGGAGGAGTCCATGATCGTGCTTGGACGGAACGACCAGTTTTTGGAAAGATTCGCTATATGAATAGAAATGGTGCCGCAAGAAAATTTGATATTGATGAACACATAAAAAACAACTCATTAAACCGCAAAAAATGACGCTGCCTCAAAATCGTTCATTTTTATCTCACATTTTCCTTTTAAAACATTATTGAATCTTTTTTAATTGAATTTCAGAAGAAATTGCGGCAAGGATGTTGTTTTCTTAAGGAACCTAAAAATCAGGAGAGCACACTTAAATACATATGAATTACAAGTCTCAAAAAATTCAGCTAAGCCTTACAATCCAGTTCGCACTCTTTTTTATTCTTGTTGCAGGATTCATATATTTTTATTTCAGTCAGAAATTTGAAGAAGAGATATTAGACAAATTTAATTTTAAAGCAGAAGTAATGGCGAAATTTATTGATCAGAATCCTCAATTCTTCTGGCAAAAAAGAATTGATGATAAAACTCAGCTTAACCAGCTTATGTTTTTGAATGATGTAAATTATTTTGTACTTGAGGATAAAGATGGTCGTTATGTTGACGCTGTAAACCTGGACCTTGCTGAACAATACACTTACGTTGCAGCAAAAAATAATGATAATATTTCCTTTGATGAAACTGTTTACCGCGTTGTAAGACCTATTAAAATTAGAAGTCTCCATGAAGGAAATGTTTATCTTGGTTTTAATGCCGGGATGGTTGCCGGGGATTTAAAGAGGAAAACTTTACTTACAGCACTGTTTAGTTTGTCAATCCTTTTAGCAGGAATGGTTTTTACTTACTTTCTCAGCTCAATTTCATTCAAACCCATCACTAAACTAATTTCAGCATTAAGTAAATCAGATATTAAAGAACAAAAAATTCTATTGACCAAATTCAAGAATAATGAGATTGGCATACTTGCAAATAAAATTTATTATATTCTAAATGAATTAGATGAATCATCTTCCAAAGTTACTGATTTGAATGAAAGGCTTGATGAAGTATTCCGTCAGAAAATAAATGAACTTGATCTTGAGATAAGTCAAAGAAAGAAAGTAGAAACTAATCTAAGAAAAACTGAAGAAATGTTCAGGATTCTTTTTGAAAATGCACCGATAGGAATGATAATTATTTCTGAATCAGGAAAAATCAAAAAAGCTAATAGGGCATTTTGCAACACAGTAGGTTATGATGATATAGATCTTATAGGAATGCATATTAAAAGTTTATTTAATGAAAATTCAAACAAACGATCCAAGTCTACTTATCAGATGATAATGGAGAATGAGAGTTTGGATTTAGAGACCAAGCTTACCAAGAAAGACAGTCGTAAAATACCCGCACTACTTAAATCTATTAAAATAAACGACGAAGAGACCGATCATTCAAATACACTTCTTCAGGTTCTTGATATAACCCAGATTAAGCAGGCAGAAACGGAACTTATTAAAGCGTTAGAGAAAGCAAGAGAGTCCGATTTGCTAAAGAGCGCTTTTCTTGCGCAAATGTCTCATGAGATAAGAACACCACTTAATGTAATTCTGCCTTCTATTCCTATTCTGGCAGATGAAGTGGGAAATAAAGATACTGAAATTGTTTCTATTCTTAATGCAGTTGCAAATGCAAGCAAACGACTTCAGCGTACAATTGACATGATTTTATCAATGTCTGCTGTTCAAAGTGGAAATTACAAAGCAAATTTTGAAACTTTCAGTCTGGCTGAAGAGATTAAGAATCTTACTCTTGAATTTAAGACTATAACAACAGAAAAAGGTTTAGAGCTTTATTTTTCAAATAACACCAGGAATTCAGAAATTTCTGCAGATAGATATACAGTTGTTCAGGTATTCCAGAATTTGTTGGGTAATGCAGTTAAATACACACAAAAAGGACACATTAGTGTTTCGATAGAAGATAAAGGTGAAAATAAAATAGTTGTTAAAATTGCCGATACGGGAATAGGAATTTCAGAGAAATATCTAAAAAATCTTTTTTCTCCTTTCTCACAGGAAGATACCGGTCAAACAAGAAAATATGATGGAAATGGTTTAGGCCTTGCTCTGGTTAAAGAATATGTCACTCTTAACAAAGGAATAATCACTGTTGAAAGTGAAAAGAATAAAGGGTCAGTCTTTTCAGTTATCTTCGATAAAAAATTAATTCGTACAACATTTGAAGAAACCAAAGAACTTTTAAGCGAAGTTCAAAATTAATTTTTAGTCTATTTACTCAGCTTTGTGCTGTCATTTGTTTCTAACACCTTCCCCAAAATAAATTTTTAATCGCCGACTATGTTGATGACTAATTAATAGATCTATTGAAGGATCTTTTTCCAATTTAATAATTAGTGATTGAAATATTAGTTTTTAAAGAATTAAAGATTAATTATTTTCCACTATAAAATGGAGAATCAAGAAGATTATGCACAAATATAAAATTCTGCTATTCTATAAATATGTTCAACTGGATAACCCAACTGAAATTGTTGATGCTCATCTCGATTGGTGTCTCAATAATGATATCAAAGGGAGGGTTTTCTTTGCCAAAGAAGGTGTAAATGGAACTGTTTCAGGAACAAAGGATAATATTGAAAAATATAGAGCGCATTTAACAGCTTTTTCTGGATTCGAAGACGTTTGTTTTAAAGAAGATGAGGCAGATGAACATGCCTTCAAGAAAATCCATGTAAGATTAAAAGGTGAAATTGTTCATGGTGATTTACAGGATGTTTCTATTGAGCATAGCGGTAAAAAAATTTCTCCCGAAGAGCTGTTAAATTTTTATGAAGATAAAAAAGATTTTGTAATTGTTGATGCTCGTAACTGGTATGAAAGTAAAATAGGAAAATTCAAAAATGCAATTGCTCCTCAAATGAAAAACTTCAGGGAATGGAAAAAAGTTGTTGATAGTGATTTACAACAGTACAAAGATAAAACGGTTGTGACATATTGTACTGGTGGAATCAGATGCGAAAAAGCTTCGGCATATATGATGGAGAGAGGCTTTAAAAATGTTTATCAGCTTGACGGAGGAATATTCAATTTTATAAAAAAATTTCCTGATACTTACTGGGAAGGCGGAATGTTTGTTTTTGACGAGAGAAGAGTTGTAAATCCTAATACAAAAGACGAATTAATGCATATAGCTGAATGTCATTTTTGTGGAAAACCAACCTCCTATTATATTAATTGCCACAACGTTGATTGTGATAGAATCATTGTAAGCTGTCACGAATGTAAAGTGGAAAATGACTACTGCTGCTCAGATGAGTGCAGAGAAAGCACTAACAAAAGAAAAGTTTATCACGGTTAGAAATTAGTTTTATTTCTCTGCCTTATTCATCAGGTTATTTAATGAAGATTTCCCTCCCAGAATTACCATAGCAATAGCAATAATTCCAAGGGTAATCATTACGGTTGTAAAACCTATAATTACTACCTGAGGAGCGATATCTATTTCTACCAGAGCCATCGCCGCAAAGAAAAGAATAGCAATAAACTTCACGAATCTTGAAATTAGAGAATATTGTATAACATCCTCTTTTAAAAGTGAAATATATACCGAATTCGAAACACGTCCCGCAACAATCCATCCTATTCCCAAAATGAATAATGCTACTATCAGCTTTGGAATAAAAATTACTCCTTGCTGAATTAAACTGGAAAGTACAGTGAGTTTCATTGCATCCAGAGCAGAGTTAAAGAAAATAAGGAAGACAATGAAGAAGATTATATTTCCGATTAAATTATAAACCGCATAGCGAATATCGGCTTTAGAAAGTGCTCTTCTCCATTGCAGCCTTATAAAAAGTCTCTCAAACCTTAGTACAACCAGCAACTGAATCATAATTCTTTTAGCGAGCCAGCCGACAAACCAACCAATAAGAATAAGAATTAATCCTGCTAAAAGGTTTGGAAGATAATTTATAATCTGTTTTCCAAAATCAAGAAAAGGACTTTGTAAACTGTTATCCATTTTCAACTCCTTTTTGCTTCGGTGATTTTAGTAGAAGTTTCCACAAAGGTTCTCTTTCTTCAAATTCTTTAACCCAGAGTACAGGACATGCCGCTTCTTCAGTAATTTCCTGTGCTAATGATCTGCCCAATAATAATTCAAGAAAATCGCCGGTCTTTCCACCCATCAAAATAAGATCAGCAGCCTTCGATTCATTCACTATTGAAATTAATATATCTGCATCTTTAACAATTTTAATTTCTGCCGGGATTGAATTTTCATTTATCAGTTCTTTTACTTTAGCTTCTCTTTCTTCTCGTTCGTTTAGAGTCATTTCAGGGGGATAGACCATAAGAATTTTTATTTTACAATTGAAGTATTCAATAAGTGCAGGAGCGATTACCGTTGCCAGAATTGCATGAATATCAATTGAAAAAGGGATAAGTACTGTTTTAACTTCATCCTTATTAAAAGCACCATGAAGTACTGCTACTTCACCTGGAAATTTTTGTATTACACTATCTATTATTGAAGAAAAGAATCTTTCAAAAAAATCAGGATTTTTTTCTCTTCC
>JARRKF010000063.1:0-7966 GCA_037388405.1 Ignavibacteriaceae bacterium
TTCACCCGAGAAAGTGAAGAAGGCAATACTTCTTTTTACTTTATCTTTTTGTGATGCAAATTTTTCAGAAATCTCCATAACTCCTGCAGTTCCGGAGGCCTTGTCGTCCGCACTATTATGAATTTGTGGTTCTTTCCCGCGATACAGGGAACCATCGCCGCCTATTCCAAGATGATCAAAATGCGCACCGATGATAAGCCATTCTTTTTTTAGTTCAGGATCGTTTCCTTCAATGAATCCGCCAACATTCCAGCTAGTTGCTTCAACTTCTTTAACTTCTGTTTTTATTTCTGCAGAAGAATTTTGAAACTCAAATGAAGACGGTTGTTTTATCTCAATAATCTTGTCATAAACTTCTTTTAAATCTTTCCTTTCTGCTTTGAACAAGTCTTCAATAAAATTTCTTTTTATATCCACTACTGCAAAATCCGTTACAGAACCGCCTCTATCGAATTCAAACTCAACCAGATCATCGGTGGGTTTGTTCTCATCGTAAGGATTGAAGAAAATGATTCCGAGAGCACCTTTATCTCTTGCAACGGAAGCTTTTTTTCTCAAAGGTGAGTAAGCATCAAATTCAGAATGTGGAGTTTGTGGTTCTGGAGTGTTACGCAAAACAATAACGATTTTATCTTTAACATCAATTCCATCGTAGTCATCATACTTAAGATCAGGGGCTGAAATTCCGAAACCTGCAAAAACTAGTTTCCCGCTAACATCTGCATTGCCTGAAAAGGGTAGTGTTATATAATCTTCATGAAGTTTGGGTTCAGTTTCATTTCCATTTGTAGAAAAAGTAAGACTGTTATTATCAGTCAACTCAAGTGTTTTTACAAAGGGGAATTCCTGAAGATATTTTCCTTCGAAGATAGGTTTTAATCCATAACTTTTGAACTCATTCGCAATATAGTCTGCTGCTTCTTTTATTTCCTTCGAACCGCTTGCCCTACCTTTTAACTGATCAGAAGCGAGATAGCTTATGTGTTCCTTCACTTCTTCAGCAGTAATCTCAGGATTAGAAATCTTTTGAGCATAAGTTGAAACAGGAGTGAGGAGAATTAATATTAATAATAATTTTAGTTGTTTCATTTTTTTATTTGAGCAAAAAACAAGATTCTTACCATCTCGAGTAAACATTGGAAAACCATCAAAGGTTTCGTTAAAAGTTATTTGTTCCAATCCTGTTCCATCAGTGTTAATCATATATAAATCAAAATCTCTTCCGCTTTTGCTATTTATGTTTGAAGAAAAAATTATCCTTTTTCCATCAGGGAAGAAGAATGGTGCGAAGCTTGCTTTACCGTAATTTGTAACCTGCTGAATATCTGAACCATCAGCGTTCATAACATAAATTTCAAGAGTTGTTGGACGAAACATCGCATTCGTTGCAAGGTCTTCATAATCTGCAAGTTCTTCTGCAGTTTTTGGTCGGCTGGCACGGAATACTATTTTACTTCCATCTAAAGAAAAGAATGCACCACCATCATAACCTTTCTGGTTAGTTAATCGTGTTTGATCTGAGCCATCAAGATTCATCGTGTAAATTTCCGGGTCGCCATCTCTCATAGAAGTAAAAACTATTTTATCCCCTTTTTGTGAAACAGTTGCTTCGGCATCATAACCATCTGTAAAGGTTAAACGCTGCAAATTTGTCCCATCTGCATTTGCAGAAAATATGTCAAACGATTTATAAAGTTCCCAAACATAACCCTTCGATCGATCGGGTGGGGGAGGGCATTCATCACCAGCAAGCTGAGTTGATGCATAGATAATTTTTTTATCTCCCGGCAAAAAATATGAGCAGGTGGTTCTTCCTTTTCCGTTTGAAACCATTTTTTTATTGGTGCCATCAATATTCATCGTAAAAATCTGGTCACATTTCAAATCACCGTGAGTTGATTGAAAGATTAATTGTTTTTCATCAAACGAAAGATAAGCTTCCGCATTTTCTCCTCCGTCTGTTAGCATTCTTATATTGTTCAGATGTTTCTCACCTTCAAATTTATATTTATTATCCTGTGCATTACTTGCGGCGCTAAGTAATATAAAAAGAAAAAGAGCCGTTATCATTAAAACAAATTTTTTCATATTAATCCTTTTTTATTCGGGGACGTGAACTAAAAAATATTTTTTTGCAGATTTGCCAATGGAGACAGCTTCTTTCATCGTCATATGCATTTCATCGGGAGTGTCTTCATCGTGTCCTGCTTCAAGAATTGCCAGATCAGCATTTTTTGCGTGAGTGACCAACTCTTCACAATAAGCTGTATCGCCGCCATAACAGATTTTCATATCTTCAAAAGAAAAATTATAACCTAGGGCAGGAACCTGTCTTGTTTTTCCTGAAGATAAATATTCTTTATGAATCACTGGAAAAGGTTTTACTTTTACTTTATTCGTAGTGAAATTTCCAGTTTTTTATATGATCGTGATGACCGTGAGTTACAAAAACATCGGAAATGTTTAGAAGATTTTTAACTCCAATTTCTTTGTTCAAATCTCTTAAGATTCCATCACCGGGATCAATTACAAAATGAGATTTTCCGGCTTTGAGTAAAATTCCGGTTGCAATATTTGGAATTGAACAAAAGATTTTAATTGAGAAATTTTTCTTCTTCCAGAGTAAAGGGTAATCTTTTTTAATCATTTCTCTCTGTAGTTTTTGCATTTCTTTGGATCTTTGCAACGACCAAAGATATTAAACGAGTAGCTTTCAAAATTGAAACCTAAGCCTTCGCTGATTTCTTCCGGTATTTGTTTAATTCTCGGATCTGAAAATTCAATTATCTTTCCGCAATCAACGCAAATCAGATGGTCGTGAATCTGTTTTTTAAAGCTGCTTTCATACCTAGTGATGTTATCCCCAAAATGACGCTTCGATATTAACTCACATTGAGCCAGAAGTTCCAGAGTTTTATAAACCGTTGCTCTTGAAACACGTGAATTTGCATTCTTCATTAGAATGTATAAATCATCTGCACCGAAATGTCCTTCGTACTCAAGTGCAGATTCCAGCACTTCAAAACGTTCCGGTGTGATTCTGTTTTTACCTGACTTAAGGAAACTCCTGAATATTTCTTCAGCTTGTTTGTTTTTCAATTTATTATTCTGATTTACTCATTTAAAATATTATCACTTATTTCTAATATCAACACAAAGAAGAAGCTTATAAAAACTTTAATTTATTGAATGCCTATAAACCTTAGACCATTTACAGTTATAAATGTCATCACATAAGCTAAGGATGTAAAAATCAAAACCTGTAATATTGGAATTTTCCAGCCCCCGGTTTCTTTTCGTGAAACTGCAACCGTTGAAAGACACTGTAACGCAAAAATGAAAAAGACAATTAAACCGGCACTTGTTGCTGTTGTAAATAATTTTTGTCCCGTTGCCTGGATCTTTGCTTCTCTAAGCGAAGTCAACAAAGTGTTCTGCGATTGATCATCATCTGTTGTAACTTTAAATGTTAATGCGAGCGAAGATACAAAAACTTCTCTGGCAGCAAATGCTGAAATCAGAGAAACTCCAATTCGCCAGTCCATTCCAATTGGTAGCATTATGGGCTCGATAAATTTTCCTAAGTCTGCTGCATATGATTTCTCTAATCTTTCCGATCGTTCAATATTTTGTTTCTGTTCAAACGTTATTCCGTTTGTTTCCACCTGAGGATTAATATGAGGGAAGTAAGTAAGAAACCAAAGAACCAAAGAGAAAACAAGAATAATCGGACCAGCACGATAGATATATTGTTTTGAACTATTATAAGTATGACTTAATACTGATGAAAATTTAGGCAGCTTATAAGTTGGCAGTTCAAGAATAAATGAAGAAGATTCTTCCGCTGTAAAAATTTTCTTTCTGAATTTATTAATAATGAATGCCACAACAACTGAAGTAAGAATACTAAAAAGATAAATTCCACCAAGTATAATTCCACCAAGCCAGGATTTATCTTTAGGAATAAGATATGCAATCAATAATGCATAAACAGGGAGCCGTGCACTACAACTCATTAAAGGAATTATGAAAATCGTAAGTAATCTTTCCTTTTTATTTGGAATTGTACGAGCAGCAATTATAGCCGGTATTGCGCAAGCATAACCAGAAATCATTGGTACAAATGATCTGCCATTTAATCCGATTTTAGATAATGGTTTATCAATTAACATTGCACCGCGAGCCAGATAACCCGAATCTTCGAGCAGACCAAGAACAAGAAATAATATCAATATTTGTGGAACGAACACGAGCACTGAGCCAGTTCCTGAAATAATTCCATCCGAAATTAAATAGGTGAACCATCCGGGATTAAAGTTTTGAACTACAAGGGTGTTTAAATCAGTAAAAAGTTCATCAATCAAATTCATCAGCGGTTGGGCTAACCAAAAAATACTAGTAAAGGTAATACCCATTACTAAAAGGAAAATTACAAATCCCCAAAACCTGTGAAGTAAAACCCGGTCTATTTTTAAAGTTAATTCATCGGGAGAAAAACCATTATTAGATATTTCTTCCTGCAGGACTACCAGCTCTTTATTTGCAGAAGCAAGATCAATCTTGTCATCTGGGTTTAAAGGTTCGTAGATCTTTTTTAGTATCTCTTCAATTTCATTAAAAAAATCGATTGAAGTTTTGTCATTCTTAACAGAGTGGTTTAGAGTTATTTTCCCCTTATCAAATTCGTTAAGTCTTTCTAATTTGAGATTAACTTTTTGAATTAAATTTTCAATTCCTTTTTTTGATCTGCCGTTAACTGAGACTACTTCACAATTTAATTCTCTACTTAATTTACTTTCGGAGACTTTCTTCCCGCGCTTTGCAAGAATATCAGTCATTGTCAAAACAACAATAACATTGAATCCTTTATAGATTAATTGTTTTGGTAATAAAAGATGTCTGGCTAATTGACAGGCATCAACCGTAACCAATAAGACATCTGGTACACCCAGCTTTGGATGGGAGTACAGGGAGTCAACGGCAATCTTTTCATCCGGTGATTCTGGAATCAGGCTTACAATTCCAGGTGAATCCAGAAGTTCAGCATTAATATTATACTTAGCTAAAATCCTACTTGTATAATACTCAACTGTTGACCCAGGATAATTTACCGTCTTGTAATTTTTCCCGCTTAAAGTGTTAAATAAGGTAGTTTTTCCCGAATTAGGTGGGCCAACTAATGTGATTAGAGGAATTTGAACATCGACATTAGTTTTCATTTCAGCTTAATACAGCCAGCTTCACTTTTTCTAATTGCAATGAGAGTTCCTCTTATCGAAACTGCTATCGGATCGTTAAAGGTTGATTTGTTAATTAATTCAATTATCTGGCCGGGTGTAAAACCGTGTTCAATAATTCTTTTACTTGAAGGATGTGAGAAATCTATCTCTGAAATTATTCCTTTTTCACCTAAGTTTAGTTCTGCAACTGTCCGCATTTTTAACCTGTTACAAATTATTAAGATTTAATCTACATAAAAATAACCTGATTCGTTGATAATGTCAACAAGTTTAATAATGACCGATTGTATTTCTTTTGGAGTAAACAGGAATTATCTAGCGAAATTGCATTAAACCAAGTTGTACCGGCATAAAAATTGAAAATTCATAAGGTTAAGCAAAGTAAAAAAGGTTGTAATTGAGAAGTATTCCAGTTAAAAATACAAAAAAGAAAGCATCTTTCGATCCTTCATCAGTTCCCAATTTAAAAGATATTGATCAAGTCTTTTATGATTTTGACTGTATTAAACAAGAGTATAGTTTCCTCACGCCAGCTGTAGAAAATTTATTAGGGTACACTCCAGCCGAGCTTGAGAAAATAGGATTTGAAAACATTATAATGGATGAAATTGAAGAACGAATTAATGACTACTATATCAATAGAGAGGTAGAAGAGATACAAATAAAAGAAAAACATGTAACATATTTAATCAAAACTAAAAACAACAGTAATAAATGGATTGAAGATAATTCTATTTTAATATTCGATTCAGATGGTAACAGGAATAGAAGAATCGGAACGCTCAGAGATGTTGGTGGTTATATGAGGGAGGAAAAATTAAGACAGCTAATTCTTGAAATACTTGAGACTGCCAATTCAGAAAAAAATCTAAGTGAACTTTTTCGTTTTATTCACTCTTCTGTTAAGAAACTTATGAAGGCAGACAATTTTTATATTGCCTATTATAAGAAAGATTCAGATCTGCTAACCTTTCCATATTTTGTTGATGAGCTTGATGACGACTCCTCCTCCAAACGATTAGGTAAAGGGTTGACAGAATACGTCTTGCGCACTGGCAAATCTATACTTATTGATCTGAAAAAAGATGAAGAGCTGAGAAGAAAAGGAGAAATTGAATTAATCGGTCCGCAATCACCAATATGGTTAGGCATTCCTCTGAAAATTATGGACAAAACTATCGGTGTTCTCGTTCTGCAGGATTATAAAGATGCTAATACTTATAACGTTTCTCACCAGCAAATTCTTGATGTAATTTCTTACCCTATTTCTAGGGCAATTGAAAGAAAGATGCTCGAGGAAGAACGAAAAGAAATGATTGTTCAATTAAAAGAGATGAATACTTCAAAGGACAGGTTGTTCTCTTTAATATCGCATGACTTAAGGGCTCCTTTTAATTCATTACTAGGCTTTGCAGAAATTCTCAGAACAGAATTTGAAAATTTAACTACAAGGGACATCAAAGAATATATAAATGTCATTAATGATTCCTCCCATACGCTTTATGATATGACTAATAATCTTTTACATTACTCCCGTCTTCAGCTTAATAAGTACGATTATATTCCGAAAAAGGTTTTTCTTAATCAGATAATAAAAGATGCGATTGAATTACTGCAGTTCCGAATTGAGAAAAAGAGAGTTTATTTAAAATTAGAGTTGAAAGAAAAATACTATGTAATTGGCGATGAAGAAATGCTGATAACTGTCTTTAAAAATATAATTTCAAATTCAATTAAATTCTCTAACAGAGAAAGCACCATCAGAATTTTTGCTGAAGAATCGACCAACGAGACAAACAACTCTTCTTCAATCCAGATTAGTATAACCGATGAAGGCATCGGAATTTCCGAGCAGAACCAAAAAATGATTGAGGCCGGTGTTATGTTTTCTACTCAAGGGACTGAAAAAGAACCGGGTTCAGGGCTCGGTCTGCTTCTTTCAAAAAAATATATTGAACTAAATAAAGGAAGACTTGAATTAATAAGTGCTGGTGTTTATGGAACGTCTGTAGTAATTACATTACAGGGATTAAAATAACACGCGTGAGCTTAAATTTAAATCTAATAATTAATGTAAATATTCAAGTGAATTTATTATTACAACTACGGTAATTTTTACAAAGAGTATACTTTGTTTTAGCGTAATTCTTCTTTCCACATTATAGATCTTCAACTTCAAAATTCTTTATAAAAACTCTTCGAATACTTTTTGCTAATTACTGTCCCTATTGAGGCTGGGGATAAATCTTAATAATCAAAACTAGTATTAACATCTGAAAAAAATACCATAAAATTGTAAAAACTTACATTTCAGAAATTTATAATCCTCTCACAATGTATTCTGTAAAGTTTAAGTGCCTCAAAAAGTGGCACTGAATATGTTAAGTAACAGTCGGTTGAGTTAATCAAATAAAAATCTGGAGCTAAAAAAATGGAAATTGCAAAAATTGCTTTTTTGGAAACTTATACCTCTGATGACAATGGTGGAATCATAGGTGCTATTCTCGTTACTGATGCTGAAACAAAACCGTTGGAATTCAGAGTTACTTCACCAATAAAACCTACCGGTTTTCAAAAAACACTTTATGGTGATGTGCTGTTAGAGCATATCTTAGTTGAACTAATTTCGGTTCCATTGCTTAGTGCAATAAATGAACATGTTGATTTAATTGTTGTTAAAGATCCTTTCTTCCTGGGCGCTAATAACAAGCAGGGAATAAGAGTTG
>JARRKF010000064.1:0-5639 GCA_037388405.1 Ignavibacteriaceae bacterium
GCTATGCCGAGGCCCATATTCACAACAACTTTTTCAATCTTAGGAACCTGCATAATATTTTTATAGCTGAAGGTTTTCATCAATTCCGGAATAACATCTGCGCGATAATAATCGAAAAGCCTACTGGGAATTCTAACCTCTTTCTCAGTAGCTGCAGGTGCAGTTTCTTTCTTAGATTTTTCCTTCTTCTGTTTTGTTTCTTTTACTTTTTTGTCTGCCATCTGATTTTAAAAATTAAATTCTTACTGAATCATCTCGCCGCTTGCTTTTGCAACACGTGCTATTTTCTTTTTTCCGGTTTTTTCATCAAGAATAATTCTCGATCCAATTCTTGTCGGTTCACTAGTTTTCGGATCCAATATCATCACGTTTGAAGCATTTATTGGTGCTTCTTTTTCCAGAATACCTCCCTGAGGATTCTTCTGGTTCGGCTTAGTATGTTTTTTTCTAAGATTTATTCCTTCAACGATTAATCGGTATTTTTTCGGAAAAACTTTTAAAACCTTACCTGTCTTTCCGCGATCGTTTCCAGCAATAATCATAACCATATCATTTTTTCTAATTTTCATAATAACCTTCTATAAAACTTCAGGTGCTAATGAAACTATTTTCATAAATTGTTTATCTCTTAATTCTCTTGCAACAGGACCAAAGATACGTGTACCTCTTGGTTCATTCTGTGGATTGATAAGAACAGCAGCATTTTCATCGAAGCGGATATAAGAACCATCTTTTCTTCTAACTTCCTTAGTTGTTCTTACAATAACTGCTCTAGAAACTTCACCTTTTTTCACTGTTCCATTCGGCATTGCTGTCTTTACACTTACCACTATGGTATCTCCTACTGTTGCATATCTTCTGCGGCTTCCACCCAGTACCCTGATGCACTTAACTTTTTTTGCACCAGAATTATCTGCAACAATAAGATTTGTTTCTTCCTGTATCATAGCCCGTGCTTCTCCTGACTACTTGGCTTTTTCAATAATTTCAACTAATCGCCATCTCTTTTTAGCACTAAGAGGGCGTGTTTCCATAATTTTAACTTTATCACCAATATTGCATTCCTTCTTTTCATCGTGAGCCATAAGCTTGGTCGTCTTCTTAAAATATTTTTTATAAACAGGATGAGCAACTTTTCGTTCGATGGCTACGGTAATTGTTTTATCCATCTTATTGCTAACAACCATTCCAATCCTGGTTTTTCTTAAACCGCGCGATTCCATATTTAAGCGCCCTCTCCTTTCGAACTATTTGCTTCCTGATGTTCTCTATCTCTAAGAACCGTTTTTAATCTTGCGATATCTCTTTTCACATTTTTAATCTTTGCTGTATTAGTAAGCTGCTTTAACTGATGAGAAAACCTTAAGTCTACAAGACTGTGCTCTTCATCTTTAATTCTCTGGATGATGTCTTCGGTTTTCATTTCTTTTATTTCGTGAATCTTCATTTCAGTTTCCTGTAAAAATCTTATTCAAAATCCGGTCTTGATACGACTTTAGTTTTAATTGGCAGCTTGTGAGAACAAATTTTCAAGGCATCGTTCGCAACATCACGGGTAACACCCGAAACTTCAAAAAGTATTCTTCCCGGTTTAATAACTGCTACCCAAAACTCTGGAGCTCCTTTTCCTTTACCCATTCTTGTTTCAAGAGGTTTTTTAGAAACCGGCTTATCAGGAAATATTCTTATCCAAACTCTTCCATCTCTTTTCATTTTCCTTGAAAGAGCAACACGACAAGCTTCAATTTGTCTGCTGGTAATCCATGCTGGCTCTAAAGATTTTAAACCAAAATCACCAAATGCAACCGAGCTGCCTCGTTTGGCATTTCCTTTTCTTCTTCCTCTATGTGCTTTTCTGTATTTTACTCTTTTTGGCATTAACATAATGTTAGCTCCTGATCAATATTATTCCATTGCTCTCTTGCCAAGAATCTCGCCCCGGCAAATCCAGACTTTAATACCTATTGAGCCATAAATCGTTTCTGCTCTTCCATTTGCATAATCAATATCGGCTCTTAGTGTGTGCAAGGGTATTCTACCATCTTTATATTGTTCTGTTCTTGCTATTTCAGCACCGCCAAGTCTTCCTGAACACATAACTCTTATTCCCTCTGCTCCCATTCTCATCGACGCTGTGATAGCCATTTTCATAGCCCTTCTAAAAGATATTCTTCCTTCAATCTGATTTGAAATATTTTCTGCAACTAAATAAGCATCAAGTTCCGGTCTTTTAATTTCAGATATCTGAATTTTTACATCCTTATTTGAAATCTGTTTCAGTTCTTCTTCAAGCTGGGTAATTTCTTTACCACTCTTACCAATTACAACGCCTGGTCTTGATGTGTGAATTGTTAATATTATACTCTTCGAAGTTCTATCAATAATTATTTTAGAAATACCAGCTTTTTTTAATCTGTTTCTAATGTAGCTGCGAAGCTTATCGTCTTCCTTTAGCTTTCCTGCATAACTTTTACTTTCATACCAATTAGAATTCCATCCTCTTATTAAGCCTACTCTTAAACCAACCGGATTTGTTTTTTGTCCCAAAAATTCCTCCTGAAATTATGCTTTAGTTGCAACTACAATTGTTAAATGACAGGATCTTTTTCTAATCCTGTACGCTCTGCCCATTGGTGCGGGCGATATTCTTTTTAATGTTGGACCAACGTTTACAAATACTTCTTTCACAAAAAGATCAGAAGGTTCCACTCTTGTAACTTCATCCTTATTCATAAGATTAGAAACAGCAGACCTCAGAGTTTTTTCTGCATCTTTTGATGAATATTTAGGAGAAAAGTGAAGTATTTCCAGTGCTTTATCCACTGATTCTCCTCTAATTAAATCAATCACCAATCTCATTTTTCTTGGTGATGAGCCAATAAATCTATTTACTGCTTTTGCTTCCATCTTTTTTGCACTTCTCTAAAATTAAGTTGTGGTAGCCTTTGCTGCTTTTTCTGCTTTTGTGCCCGGATGGCCTCTGAAAATTCTTGTTGGAGAAAATTCACCCAACTTGTGTCCTACCATATTCTCAGTTATAAAAATTGGAATCATCTTGTTTCCATTATGAACTGCAATTGTGTGCCCAACGAAGTCAGGAGTTATAATTGATGCTCGCGACCAAGTCTTAATTATTTTCTTCTGGTTTGTATCATTAAGTTCTTTAATTCTTTTAGCAAGTTTATAATGAATAAAAGGTCCTTTTTTAACTGAACGAGGCATAAGCTAAACCTAATTCTTCCTTCTTTTAATAATGTATTTATTAGATTGATTTTTTCTTTTACGAGTTTTTAATCCTTTTGCTTTTTGACCCCAAGGTGAAACAGGATGACCACCACCGGAAGTTTTACCTTCGCCACCACCCATAGGATGATCTACAGGATTCATTGCAACACCTCTTACATACGATCTTTTTCCAAGCCAACGAGTTCTTCCAGCTTTTCCAAGACTTATATTTTCGTGTTCAGTATTTCCAACCATTCCATATGTAGCAAGACAATTCACATGAATCATTCTAACTTCACCTGAAGGCATTTTCAACTGGGCAAATTCACCTTCTCTCGCCATAAGCTGTAAAGCGCTTCCTGCACTTCTACCTAACTGTCCACCTTTACCAGGTTTTATTTCAACATTGTGAATAAAACTTCCAAGAGGCATTTCCTTTAAAGGTAAAGCATTACCAACGGCAATATCGCTACCAGAACCAGATGTTACCTGATCACCAACCTTCAAACCGTTAGGAGCAATGATATATCTTTTCTCACCATCGGCATAATGCAACAAAGCAATTCTTGATGATCGGTTTGGATCATATTCGATAGAAAATACTTTTGCAGGAATACCATGCTTATCTCTTTTAAAATCAATTATTCTGTACCTTCTCTTATGACCGCCACCAATGTGTCTTGCAGTAATTCTTCCAAGATTATTTCTGCCACCAGATTTTCTTAAAGATACAGTCAGAGATCTTTCGGGTGTAGATTTAGTAATCTCTTCAAAAGTATAATTACTCTTAAATCTTGTTCCCGGAGTTACTGGTTTTAATTTTTTAATACCCATTTAATTACCTGTTTTCAAAAATCTATACTTCTTCAAAGAGTTCTATTTTTTCACCCTCTTTAAGAGTTATGATTGCTTTTTTAAACTTTGCAGTCTTTCCGGTAAACCTGCCGCTTTTTCTGAACTGAGTTTTCATTTTACCGGGATGATTTATAGTTTTTACATCGATAACGTGAACGTTAAACTTCTGTTCAATCGCTTTTGCGATCTGAATTTTATTTGCTTTAGGATTTACAAGAAATCCATACTTACCGCTATCGGCCGAAATATTTGTCATCTTTTCAGTTATAAGCGGACTAATTAAAATCTGATGCATATTAGCTTACAACCTCTTCTTCTTTTTCCTTGAATGTTTCAGATATTGCTTCCACTGCACTATGCTGAATTATTAAAAGCTGATTGTTCAAAATATCATAAGTCGATGCTTTACTTGCTTCTAAAATATTTACTTTCGGAATATTCCGACCGGATCTATAAACATTAGTATCGTTTTTTCCAGTCAACAAAAGAACCTTTTTCCCATTTATATTCAAAGCGTTCATCATAGAAATAAAATCTTTTGTAGCCGGTTTCTCGAAAGTGAAATCTTCAATTACCATCAACTGTTCATCTTTAGCTTTGTGGCTAAAAGCAGATTTTCGAGCTAACTGTTTTAGCTTTTTTGAAAGCTTCTGTCTGTAATCTCTGGGTCTGGGACCGAATATTGTTCCTCCGCCAATCCAAATGGGTGAGCGAGTAGTACCAGCTCTTGCAGTACCTCTACCTTTCTGTCTCCAGGGTTTTTTACCTCCGCCTCTAACTTCTGCTCTTTCTTTAGCTTTATGAGTTCCCTGCCTTTGATTAGCATGATAAGCTTTTACAGTAAGATAAATTGCATGATCATTCGGCTTAATTCCGAAGATTGCATCATCCAGCTTAACTTTTTTTCCTGAAGGCTTTCCGTCTTTATTATATATATCTAAAGTCATTTTAATTCAGATTTTAATTCTTAATCAATTCAACAATTGAATTTATTGATCCAGGTACAGCACCTTTAACCATTATCAGATTATCATCAGCGATAACCTTAATTACTTTAAGATTACGAACAGTAACGTTGTCATAGCCTTTTCTTCCAGCCATTCTCTGTCCCTTAAAAACTCTTGAAGGATAAGAACTAGCACCTATCGATCCTGGAGCTCTCAATCTGTCACTCTGTCCGTGAGTAGTCCCACCAACCCCACCAAAGTTATGGCGCTTCATCACTCCCTGGAATCCTTTACCTTTGCTTTTTCCTCTAACTTTAACAATATCGCCTTCTTTAAATAGATCCACTTTTATCTCATCACCAATTTTTATATTCGTTGTGTCAAATCCATTAAATTCTCTAACTCTTTTAACTGTTGAAAGTTTGTTCTTCTTAAACTGACCTAAAACAGGCGTAGTTACATTTTTTTCTTTCTTCTCTTCTTGGAATCCGAGTGCTACAGCTGAATAACCTTCTTTTTCTTTCTCTTTAATTGAAACAATCTTACAGGGTCCTGCCTGGATAACGGTGACAGGGACCAAATCTCCTTCAGCATTAAAGACGCTGGTCATTC
>JARRKF010000065.1:0-6800 GCA_037388405.1 Ignavibacteriaceae bacterium
GAACAGAATCAATCAAATCGCAAATTGCTCGTTAATGATTTTGGCTCTATTAACCGTAATTTTAAACTTCTCAGCATGCAGCAGCGACAATAATCCAACTGATCCCAATGGAAATGTTAACAACAATCAACCAGTTGTTACCGAATATGTTAGTGCTACACGCGGGTGGAAAAGTATTAGCAATACCAATGGTATCACAAGCACTGGTGATGCAATATCCCCAAATCCCGGAGCTGGCGGATGGATGACAGGTTATGCAAACATTAATATTGGGATATTTGAACACCCGGTTGTGACAACATACGTTGAAAACGATCATACCGGAGATCCGGGAAACTACAGGGTAGAAACGACTTTCTACTGGAAAGGATCTATTGCGGGAAATGGACTTGCCGGTGCAGGCGCTCACGTTGAAATAACAATGGAAGTGCGTGACTTTGATAATAATATTATTACAACTCTTGATATACACGATAAAGAAGTCAAGGAATCATTCCTTCAGATTGGTGGAATTATAGACGAAGGCGGCAAAAACATTGCTGTAGATTTTAATCTGCCTCAGGGAAGAACAGGTTTTAATGTAAGATTTAAATTGCAGGTTGAAGCGTGGTCAGGGCTTCTTGGCGCCATTACACAATGCCACTTCTGGGACAGACAAACACTAGGAAGAGGTGCTGGCTGGAATTTGCTAAAAATAACTGAACTGAAAAATTAATGGTTGAGTTTCTTTCGCATACAGGTAACTATTCCTGAATAGCAAAAAATAAATTACAAATAAAAAAGCACTCTCTTCCGTTTGAAGAGAGCGCTTCTTTTTAATTAGCCTCCTCAAGAATACGAATTATTTTTTTGCAGCTAATAACTCGCCCATTTTATTTGGTGGAACCGGTAGAGGAACTTCATTATGAATTGGCTTTAGTGATTTAAGATAAGTGTAGACACACTTCAGATCCTGGTCGGTCATCATTCCTATTCCCTGCCAGGGCATTGGTGGCATTAAAGGTCTCCCTATACCCATCCATTTTCCTTCTCTTAAAGTTTTTATAAACATCTCTTCTGACATAGCACCAATTCCTGTTGCATTGTCAGGAGTAAGGTTAGCTGCATAGGATATTCCCCATGTTCCAACCCATGCTGTAAAATTTTTCTCGGTCATAACCCACTTGTTTGGTCCTATCATATTTAAATCAGCAACCGGAAGAACTTCACCTTCGGGATGTCCGGACAGCGTTCTTGATGTATCTGGAACAGGGCCCTGGTCGGTGTATATTTTGGGTGTGTGGCAATCATTACAACCAAATACTTTCCCCTCGCTACCATCTCTTCTTGGGTCAGAGTCTTATTTTCCTGTTGTTCCGTACAACTCAGTTGAGAGAACAAAACAATAGAAAATATTGCAACCGAAGCTGCAATAAAAAAATAACGTTGCATATAAAATAGCTCCTTAAAAATTTTAATAATGTGAATTTAACCTGACCGGTAGCTGTGCGGTAGAGGGATAATCCCTGGGCAAATGTAAGATAATGATGATGAAAAATTTATTTAGCCCATCGGCGGCATTAAACTATGAATAGAAAAATTAAGATGCAATATTACTTAATAAGAGAAATTATAACAGGTATGAACAAATTTCTATGGAAGTTTATTTTAAGAATGGAATTGATTGAATTATGGTACTAAAAATGTTTCTTAAAATATTCATGTCAACGTACTAAAACCATCTTTCTGACTTGTATAAAATTTCCCGACTCGATTTGGTAGTAATATATTCCACTGCTTAAATTTTTAGCATCGAATCTAACTTGGTAGCTTCCTGCATTTTTGTAGTCATTTACAAGTGTCGTTAATTCTTCACCAAGTAAATTATAAATCTTTAGTGTAACAATTCCACTTTCTGGAATTGAGTAGCGGATTGTAGTGGTCGGGTTAAACGGATTAGGGAAATTCTGGGAAAGCTCAAACTCTTTGACAATGTTTTGATTATTAACGTAAGTAAATACAGAATCTGTTGTAGCTTTTAAATAAATTGTTTGAGCGATCAATTCTGTATATCTGTTTGATACTAAATATAACCAACCCTCAGTTTCTCCTTCAAAAAAGGGTTCAAACTTTAATGTCAAAACTTTCTTTGAGTACGCAGGAATTTGAACAGGAAGATCATCTACAATAGAGAAAACAGAATCTGAACTATAAACTTCGTTTATTAACAATGTCGAATCGGAATTATTTGTAACAATAAAATCAGCGGTATCACCAGTACCGATCTGAACATTTAGAAAAAATATTGAATCCGGTTCCGTAACAAAGTAAGCTGATTTCCAACTGAATTTAAAAGCCCGATAGGTATAAACGTTTTCTGGAAAAGAAATAGCCCATGCTGTAGAATTATCAGGATGTATTTCAGACACGCTTGGAGGTCCATCATTAAAACCCCAACCAATTATTGTATTCCCCTCACTTGACCTGCGTGTACTTCCCATTGCCGTGTTATATGTTATCGGATCATTTTCATATTGCCACACCAGAGTTGCTGTTTTATTTATTTCATCAAGTTGATATTCACAGGCTCGTGAATATTCAGGGTTATGCAGGTTTCCGTTATCGAACAAGGTTATATTTCCATTTGATAATCTCCGTATATCGTGTTGATGAGAAAATCCGGTTGAATCATTTATAAAATTAAACTGATTATTTTTACAAGAAACACCTCCAAGTCGCCAGATTATATTTCCTGTTTGTCTGTCAATCTTCGTAACCTCATCCATATGCCGGCTGGAGATTAATAAATTGCCATCGCTATCCTCTTCTATTGCATTGCAATGCATGTAATCAATTAAAGCTGCGGTTAAATCGATATCTGGTGTTGCATCAGTAATCTGGAAATGATCCCAGCTTCTCCACTGAAATATTACATTTTTGTTCTGATCCAATTCCTGAATAATATTTCCTTCCACAACAGCATTTGAATCACCACCGGCAACAATTGTATCCATTCGTATGTATTGAAAATCATTTCCGATTATTAGTGAATGTCCGTTTGACAAAATAATTAATTCATGCATATCTGTCTGATACCCGTTGCCACAATTAAAGCTGTCAACTATTGAATAAAAATTGTTCATCTCAAAATATTTACCCAAAGAGCCGGAAAAGAAAGTAAGATTTCCATTGTTCTGAAGTTTAAAATCCAGCTGCAAATTATCATACCTTTTGTAATAAACAGGCAAACCATCGTTTTCCAAAATCATTAAATAACCAAATTGTGTAGTAGCGGTAATTTGAAATGGCGCAATAAAAAACTGACCTGGGGTGGGACTATTATTAACTAATAAATTTAGATATGGAAAATCAGATGGAACTGAATCAATTTTTGTTTTTTCAAATTTTATTTTCTCATTGATAGCTTTTTTATTTCCGTTTTTCCCAAAATTTCTTCCGGACTTATTAATTACTTCATTACATAAACTAGAAATAGAGCGCTTCTTTTCAAGATCAACTTTTCTTTCGATTATTTTGAATTGATATTCTATCGGGACTAAAAAATTTCCATTGCGTTCTGTTATTACTTTTTTAATCAACACTTTTACAGTTTCCCCTAAAGTAAACGAAATTGTTGGCTTAATAATTATGGTCATCTCATCATCTGATAAAATTAATTTGCCTTGATGAATTCCACTTTTACTTCCAATGATTTCAATAAAACTTTCATAAAGTGTTGATGGATCTATAAAGTTACCCTGTCTGATTATAATTTCTGTCTCAGGTTGAACTAAAATTGCATTCGGCAGGGGTGATAAATACTGATATTTTTCTTTTATTCGTGGCTGAGCAAATATAGTTACAATCGAACCAACAATTAGAAGATATATGACTAATAAATAATTTAAAAATTTGAAACGTTGTTGTAAGTCGTAAGGCATTTAAGCTCCCTTTGAGATAAAAGAACAGAAGGCATCATCTAACATTAAAAATAATTGTAAATATTTAAATGAGGTTTGATAGTCAGCTGAAGATTATCTATTTGCAATAGTTATGATTCTGTTTCCTTTAGTTGCAAAATGCGGGCTGTTATTTTTGAATTTTAATACCAGCTATTAATTCATTCATTATACTTTTTAAATATATTCATTTAATAAGACAATAGCCTTATAATTCAAATTAGAAATAAATTATTCCACGCATTTCACTCAAAGTCATTTAATCAATATCATCTTCTTTACTGATGAATAATTATTCATGTTTAACTTGTAGAAGTAACTTCCTGAAGCTAAGACCTCAGCATTAAAATTTACTTTATAAATACCCGGCTGCTGGTACTCATTCACCAAATCTGCTACTACTTCTCCTAAAGCGTTGTATATCCGAAGACTAACATTTCCACTTCCCGGTATTGAATACTGAATAGTTGTTGAGGGATTAAAAGGATTAGGGTAATTTTGTGAAAGTTTAAATGAATTTACTTCAGTAATATCATTACTTATTCCGTCTACCGGCTCGCCGCCGCTTGTAGTTCTCAATATCAAACCGTTTTCACCAACAGCAAACCCAAAATCCAAATCAATAAAATAAATTTTATTTAATCTTTTTGATGTTCCGCTCTGCTGAGACTGCCACGTTGAACCACCATCACTGGTTTTGAAAATTGTTCCCTGATCTCCAACGGAATATCCAATCTGACTTGCGTCGCTAATGGGAAAATCTATACTCCATAAAAAATGGTCAAAGAGTATTGTATTCCAGTTTGCTCCACTATTAGTAGTTTTTGAAATTGCACCCTGACCATTCCAGACGGCTGAGCAAATGTATCCGGTTTGCTCATCTGTAAAATCAATACCATGAGATGTTCCTTCATTAGTATTTAGATAGAACGCTGTAAAATTCCAATTCATTCCTGAATCAGTAGTTTTTCCGAACAGAGGCTGAAAGATTGGATTGATGGAATTTTCACCGGCAACAAAACCAATTTGAGAACTTAGCATTAATGTACCATAAAAGACTCCACTTTGAAGACCTGTTTGCGAAATATACCACGATTCACCACTATTATTTGAAAATAATATGGTTTTTGAATCACCGCTACAAATTCCATATTTACCTGAAAAAGAAACAGAATACAAATTTTCAGTTACGCCACTTGCAACCAAATTCCAAGTGTTTCCGCCATCTGATGTTCTGATAATTGTGCTCGCTGACCCAACAGCGATTGCATTCTGTTGATCGAAGGCGAAAATATCAAACAAGTTTGAGACAACACCTGAATTCAAAGTGCTCCATGTGAGTCCAGTATCGGTTGATTTTAATATTGTTCCCTCGCTTCCCGATGCATAAGCGACACTGTGATTGGTTACGTGAATTGAAAAAAGATCCGCAGATGTTCCTGAAGATATTTGTGTCCATCCCGGCAGTTGAGCTTGAGCATTACTTATATAAAATAATATATTTAAAAAAATAAAATGGATGAATATTTTCATTAATTTTTTCTCCGAATTTAATGATATATTTTTCTCGATTTTCTAACTTAGATATGTTTAATCCTTATTCATTATAATACCAGTTTTAACATTTGAGGGTTCAGTTCTGAATCTTATTTTTTGAAAAAATCAGAATAATTTATATTTAATTAATTATCTCACATTATCCAATATAAATTATAATCCAAGTATTTAATTATTTCAACAAGATCATTTCGTTTGATTCGGTGAATAGTATTTTTCCTTTATCCAGAACTGTAATCCGATAAATATAAATTCCGCTACTTAAATATTTCGCATTGAAATTAATTTTATAATTACCTGCTTGTTCGAAATCATTTTTTAATACTGCGACTTCTTCACCTAATGAATTATAAACCACAAGTTTCACATTACCACTTTCCGAAATTGAATACTGAATTGTTGTTGATGGATTAAAGGGATTTGGGAAGTTTTGTTCGAGGGTGAATTGATCAGGTAACGATCTAAACTCTTTTTCACCGACGGAAACAGGAGTTGTATATTTTAAAATTAAACCATTATCTCCAACTATCCACCCTGTGGTTGGATTAACAAAATAAACATCCTGAAGAATATTTGTTGTTCCACTGCTTTGTGTTTCCCAAAGATTTCCACCATCAGAGGTGTGATCAATTATTCCATCACTACCAACCGTCCATCCATTGTTCTCATCGGCAAAACTTACAGAATAGAGCACCGTCTCTGAAGTATAAGATTGTTGTTCAAACCAATTGTTTCCGCCATCTATACTTTTATAAATAATTTCCAGGTAACCAACAACCCAGCCAGTGTTTCTGTCGATGAAATCAACTGAGAACACAGGGAAGGGTATAAGCATAGGTACAGTCACTAATTCCCAAAAGTCACCGCCATCAGTTGTTTTAATAATGGTAGTTTCCAATTGTCCTGATGCGAATGTTGCAGCCCAGCCATAAAGTGAATCAACAAAGTCAACAGCACTAATAATTTCAGAGAACGGACTATTTTGATGTGTCCAGTTAGTTCCACCATTTGTCGTTTTTAAGATCGTCCCACCAACGCCGACTACCCATCCGGTTGATTCATTGACAAAGTCAAGTGAGAATAAATTATATACTGTAAAGCTGTTTTGAGGTGACCAGCTATTTCCACCATCTGTAGATTTAAGAATAGTTCCCTGTGATCCGCATATCCATCCGGTTGCAGTACTGGTGAAACACACACAATTTAAGTCTTTATTGGTTCCACTGGTTTGCAAATTCCAGCTTTCTCCTCCATCCGTGGTATGTACAATAGCCCCAAAATTACCTACAGCCCATCCATTAAATT
>JARRKF010000066.1:0-5583 GCA_037388405.1 Ignavibacteriaceae bacterium
TGTGTGCTTTACCGATGCGAACATAGGTACCGCGGTTGGCTATCATGGAGCAATTCTTCGTACGACTAATGGAGGTCTTAGTAGGATTAAACAAACAAACGGAACACTTACCGAGCTATATGGCGTATGCTTCACAGATTCAAACACTGGACCTGCGGTAGGATTTGGCGGAATATTTCGTACTACTAATGGAGGTGTAAGCAGGTTTGAACAGGCAAATGGGACTAATTACCATCTCAATGGAGTATTTTTCATTGATGCGAACACTGGTTTCACAGTAGGAGAAAGTGGGACAATTCTTTATACAACTAACGGAGGAACTAACTGGATTGAGCAGACTAGCGGAACAACAAATCCTCTCTATGGTGTATACTTCATCGATGCAAACAAGGGTACAGCGGTGGGATGGGATGGAATAATTCTTAGAACGACAAACGGAGGGGCAAACTGGATTAACCAGTCGATCGGAACAACGCCTCTCTATGGAGTATGCTTCACCGATGCAAACACAGGTACAGCTGTGGGTCGGGATGGGACAATTCTTCGCACGACTGATGGCGGGACAAATTGGATTTTACAAACAAGCGGAACAATAAACAATCTTACAAGCGTATCCTTCACCGATGCGAACAATGGAACAGTAGTGGGACTTTCAGGGACAATTCTTCGCACGACTGATGGCGGGATAAATTGGAATACGCAGACTAGCGGAACAAACAAAGATCTTTCCGGTGTGTCCTTCATTGATGCGAACACAGGAACAGCGGTGGGCTGGGATGGAACAATCCTGCATACGACAAATGGAGTGACAACATATTATAAATAACAACAGAAAAGTGTAACACCAACAGATATTTTACTTTTACAAAATTACCCCAACCCGTACAACCCAAGCACAAACATAAAATACTAAATACAGCAATCATCACTGGTAGTAATAAAAATATTTGATATACTTGGTAATGAAATAGAAACTTTAGTTAAAGAAGAAAAACCGGCCGGCACTTATGAGATAACCTGGTATGCAAATAATTTACCGAGCGGAGTTTATTTCTATCAACTTAAATCAGGTTCTTTTGTTGAAACAAAGAAGATGGTGTTGATGAAGTAAGAAATTAGGGAGCTACGGCTCCCTATTTCTTTTCCTCCTTTATATAATTTCATTCGGGTTTGCTTCCGGAACGGATTCATTTGTTATGTAAGTCTGTGATCTTACATCACTCCAGTCTTTATGTTTGGATTTTTGCTTGGCAAGCAGCTTCAGAAAGACTTCCTTTGCCTTTGATTTATGTTTTGTGTCTCTTAGAATTTCTTCGAAAGAATTTTGTTTCATAGTTCACATCCTAGTTTTGATTAAGCCGCTCATTATACACCTCAAATCCAGGGTATTTAAGGCTTATAAATATTTTATGTAGTACCTATTTTAAGTTTTTTATCAAGGTCTTTCTGAACTAAACCAGGTCCAAAAGTAATCCCACGCCGCGTAAGCAGAGTGGGATTTTACATATAAGTATATATAAGATATATAAGTAAAAATAAGTCTATATATTTAAAGAGCTAGTAGCTACAAAATTTCACCAAATGAATATTTTTTATTTCTTCATCCAGCTGTTTAAGGAACTTAAATGAAATTAAAAACAATTTTAGTAATCAATATTTTTGTTTTATTCTTTTTTGTATTCTACTTTAATGGATACAGCCAGACTTCAACTCAGTTTAAATTTACTTATTCTGATAAATTAAGTTCTAAACCAATTACCGGTAGGCTTATTTTGGTAATGAGTGCTGATACATTGATCGAACCTGATATGCCAAATCCTTTTCGGCCTTTTATTACGTTTGGAATGGACTTTAAAAATTGGAAACCGGGAGAAAATCTCATTCTCAACAATCACAACTCAGAGAGTTTTTTATCTAATCTTGATGAATTAGAAGGATACTATTCACTTAAAGCATTTGTTGATACTGATTCAACCAGTAGTCTTCTATTTAAAGACGGAACATATTACAGTGAAAAGCAAATTCTTGAGATTGAACCTAACAAATCAAATATTATTGACGTAAATGTAAACAATGTTTTAAGTGGGAAGGCATTTAAAGAGAGTAAAAATATAAAGTTATTAAAGGTAAAGAGTGAATTATTAAGTGATTTTTATAATGTTTCAACTTACATTGAAGCCGCGGTAATCTTACCTGAATCTTATGATCAAAATGATGAAAAATCTTACCCTGTAGTCTTTGTTTTCCCCGGCTTTGGTTCTACTCATATAAAAGTAACACAGGATGATTTTCATCAAAAGAGATACGGTATGTCAGATTTTGGTGAAGAAAAAATATTTGTTTTTCTCAATCAAGACTGCAGATATGGATTTCACGTTTTTGCTAACTCTGAGAATAATGGACCCAGAGCGACATCTTTTATAACTGAATTTATCCCGGCTCTTGAAAAACAATATCGTGTTGCAAGAAAATCAAACAAGAGATTTTTAGTTGGTCAATCGTCGGGTGCCTGGGCTGCTTTATGGTTACAGATTAATTACCCGGACAGATTTGGAATGGTTTGGGCAGGATCACCCGACCCGGTTGACTTCCATAATTTTGTGGGTCATAATTTATACCGCAAAGATGCTAATCTGTTTTTTAATTCAGAAGGCAGAATTACATCTTCTGTTAGAACCCCCGGTATTTACTTTACTCTTAAGGACTGGTCAGATATGGAAACTGCTCTAGGTGAAGGAGGTCAATTACAATCCTTCGAAGCTGTTTTTGGAAGAAAGGATAAGGATCGTAAACCTGAGCAGATGTTTGATAGAAAAACTGGTAGAGTTTATCCGCATTCAATTGAACATTGGAAGAAATATGATATAAATTTATTTATTAAAAAGAATGCCGATGAGCTGAGAGAAAAGTTAGCGGATAAAATTAATATAGTTGTCGCAGCGAACGATGATTTCTACTTAGATGGAGCAGTCAGACTATTAAAGGAAACTTTGGATAGCCTAAATTTCAAAGCGAATATCAAAATTTTAAAGTCCGGTGCACACAGTACCTGGAGTGATGAAATTCGAACTGAAATGCATAAGAAAATGGAGGAAAAATATTCCGGGTATTCCAATTAATAAAAAGAAAATTAAAATTAGACCCACACAATTCTATATCCCTAGCGAATGAGGCTACTCTTAACGAGAGCAAACCTGATATTGATAAAGCCAAACAAGAGATTAATCACACAGTTGTTGAAAATGCTTTGAGCATGACCAAATTAGCTTGGGACCCGGAGAGATTGTGTTTGGACTTTAAGTTCCCCTCATCAATGAAAGTTGGTGGGGGTTTTTATTTCACCATATAATAATTAATGGTACCACAGTGAAGCCCAAACTGCAAAATACTTTGATTTCAGACTTAACTATTTATCTAAATATCTATTTTTAAGGAATTGAATAAGTTCACCGGTCCTTTTCCCAAATATTTCATTTTATATTTGACGTTCACCAATTATTGCTATTATAGTAATTAGTTATTTACCATTTTTGGAATGATGTTCTATCTCTGATAGGATTTTCTATTCTGCCTCCAGATTATAGTATTTCTACAGCGAACTATAGCAGATAATAATTATCTTCAATATTTATTATACGTGAGGTTGTGATGAAGAATTCCAAAAACCTTTTTCCAGGTCGTCATATCTTAACTTTTCTACTTTTTATAACTCTGCTTAATGGATGTAAAGAAGAAAATACAACAGAACCACAACAACAAACAGTAGATAAATCTGATATGCTTGTTGATTGTCTTAGTATTGCGTTAGTTCAAGGAGGTACACAAACAGTATGTGTAATAGCTCTTGACAAAAACGGTAATCAGGAGAGCTTTACGGTAACAAGCGGAAATACAGGAATCGCAACGGTCACAAAGTCGGATACTGTTTTTACCGTCACTGGTATCAGTTATGGTTCAACAACAATAACAGTTGTTAGCAATACCGGCAAGTCTAAAGAAAGACCAGTCAAAATCTATGATCTTCAAGTACTCGAGACCGAAGAACTACTAATTACATTTTCACAAACATTCGAATTTAGATGGAATGATCAAGGGAGTGGATGTTCGTACAATGGATCTTACTATCATCCCGTGACCACAGATGGATTTAAACCGCTCGGCTCACTGGGTTTTGATGGATATTATAATCCTGATGGTTTACACGGAATAATGGTTGTGAAAGCAAAAACAGGCTCTAATGCTCTCGCCGCTCCTACTGATTACACATTGGTATGGAATGATCAGGGTACGGGATCGAACTCAGATGGATCATTCTGGATGCCTGTACCGCCTACAGGATATATAGCTATGGGATTAGTTGCTCAATCTGGTTACTCTAAACCCAGTCTTGATGATGTTGTCTGCGTGCGTGAAGATTTGACCGTAATCGGTGAAGCCGGGGCAGTAGTTTGGGGAACATTTAATACTGTTACTTCACAATTTGGTTCTTGGAAGATTGAACCCCCAATCGCAGGTCCACACGAGAACGCTTATCTATCGACAGGAACATTTGTTGGAGTTGCATCTTGGAACCCACCTTCGGTTAATCCTGTAATGAATGTACTTAATGTACAATTACCTATGCTGTCAGAGACTCCATATCAACAATATGCACCGACTTTAACTGGTTATGATCCACCGCCAGATGAGACTGTTCCAATTCTTGCAAGAGAAATGTTAGTACCTTGCACTATAATAAGTGATCCACTTTACAGCAATAATCAAATGTGGAGAGTTAGTAATTCACCTTTTTATCGTCTTGAACGACAGGTATTTTACAAACTATTATATCATAATCATAACCAAACTTCCATTACTCAACACAACAGCTATACAAGAAGATATGGAGTAACGACGACAGAAAGCAATGAATTCTGGACCGAGACTTCCATATCGGTTACTGTTGAAGCGGGAGTAAGTATAAAAATCTTTGAGGGAAAAGTCTCTGCTACGGTAAGTAAATCATTCGGCTATTCTACAATGACTTCAGTATCAGAACTTGAAGAAAGTGAATATGAATCAGGCGTAGATGTTCTGCCGGGTAAAGCGGTAGCAATATGGCAAAGATGGAACCGTTTCGTACTTAAACGACACAACGGAACTTCTCTGGAACCTGTTAAAGCATGGGAGTTTGGTATTAACAGTTTTATTACAGATGAATATCCAGATGAGTAGGATAGCTCAAAAAAATAATTATTAGTTCAGTCATTAATACAAAAGTCTATCGTTGACAATTATTAATTTCTGAAAAAAACTCCTTCCAGTAATAAATGCAGAATTTTCTCCCATCAATGAAAGTTGGTGGGTGTCTTTATTTTTTAGTTTGCCGACTGATCTTGAATCTGCAGGTTACAACCGACTGATATTAGATCTGCAGCAACTTTATATTTATCGTTATATAAATAACAAAACTCGATTATAAATTTGTTTATTTTTTATCTTATTAGAATATTACCTCAATAAGCTCCAAAAACTTTAAACAAAAGGAATAATAGAACATAAATATAAAAATTTATATTTATCTCGTTTTCTTTTTCATCACTG
>JARRKF010000067.1:0-5562 GCA_037388405.1 Ignavibacteriaceae bacterium
GTAAGAGATGGGTCTTTATTTATTAGGTCGAAAGCAATGTTTCTTGTTTTTTGCAGAAGCTCATTATCATCTACTAAGTCAGCATATTTTAAATCCGGGAATCCAATTTGCTTTGTGCTGAAGATGTCTCCAGGTCCGCGTAACTTTAAATCCGTTTCAGCAATTTCAAAACCATTGTTAGTCTTCACCATTGTCTGAAGTCTGATTGCAGATTTGTATTTCTCAATCATCGAACTCGACATGTAATCCAGATCGAGTTGCTGTTGTATATTATAGTGTACAATTTCATCCTTCGTTACAAGAATGCAGTAAGCTTGCTTGTTGCTTCTTCCTACTCTTCCTCTAAGCTGGTGAAGTTGTGAAAGTCCAAACCGATGAGCGTCATTAATTAAAATTATGTTCGCATCCGGAATATCTATACCAACTTCAATTACAGTTGTTGCAACTAAAACATCAAATTGTTTTTTTAAGAAGAGCAGCATCTTCTCCTCTTTCTCCTGCCAGCTCATTCTTCCATGAATTAGTCCGACGTTTAAATTTTTCAGGTGAGTTTTTTTCAACTCTTCGTAAAATGTTTCTGCAGCTTTAAGTTCGAGCTTATCTGATTCTTCTACCAAAGGATAAACGATAAAGGTCTGATAGCCTTCCTTCTTTTTATCAATAATAAATTTGAAAATCTCGGGCAGCTTACTTTCTCCACGCAGGACTGTTTTTATTGGTTTTCTATTCTTTGGCATTTCATCAATTACTGAAATGTCGAGGTCACCATAGATCGTCATTGATATGGTACGAGGAATCGGAGTTGCGCTCATAACCAAAACTTCGGGAGTTTTACCTTTGCTCTGGAGTTTTGCTCTTTGTCTTACGCCAAAGCGGTGCTGCTCATCTACCACAACCAGTCCCAAATTCTTATAGTTTACTTTTTCTTCGAATAAAGCATGAGTCCCAACAATTATATCGGCTTCCTGCAGTTCAATCTCCTGAAGTCTTTTTTCTCTCTCAGCTTTTCTCTGACCGCCGAGCAGTAAGGAAACTTTAATTTCATTTTCCGGAAATTTATTTTGAAGAAGTTTCATCATTGAAGAAATATTTTTTGCATGCTGATCTGCCAGGATTTCTGTCGGTGCCATAATTGCTGCCTGATATCCATTATCGATAGCAATTAACATTGCAATTAATGCTACTATGGTCTTTCCGCTGCCAACATCTCCCTGCAAAAGTCTGTTCATTGGTTTTTCTGAAAATAAATCCGCTTTTATTTCACCAAGAACTTTGAGCTGCGACTTTGTTAGTTCGAAAGTAAGAGTCTTCAGGAAGTTGTTTACAAGATTGGTTCTAATACTCATTTTATTTCCCGAAAGCTTGCTCTGATAGTTTTGCTTTCTCAGAGCAACAAGAAGTTCAATATAAAACAACTCTTCAAATTTGAATCTGCTTCTGGCAGAGTTTAACCTCTCTGATGATTCGGGGAAGTGGTAATTCCTTATAGCTTCAGGCAAACCAAATAAATTATTTTGAGCGATAATTTCTTCAGGCAGAGTTTCGTCAACTTTCTCAACATAGTTTTCCACTGCAAAGCTTATAATTTTCCTGAGACTAAAATCACCAATATTACCTGAACGTAATTCCTTTGGAATCTTGTAGAATGGAATGATCTTTCCAGTATGCAGAAAACTTTTCTCTTCTTCTTCACTTAGTCTATCAAAATCGGGATGTATAAATTGAAGAGCTCCATATTTTGATTTTTCTGGTTTTGCAGAGATTGCAAAAATATCGCCTTCGTTAAAGACAGAATAAAAATATTTTGTTGCACGGAACCAAACACACTCAAAAAATCCCGTTGAGTCCCTGAACTGAACTTTAAGCAATTCTCTTTTACCAAATCGCTTTTTCTCCTTCTCGAAAACTTTTCCAATCACTGTCAGTTCGCCATCAAATCCATTCATCAAATAACCGTAAGCTTTGGCTGCTGTTAATAAAGTTGTGCGATCTAGATGACGTGAAGGAAAGTAAAAAAGTAAATCTCTGATTGTTTTAATTCCAACTTTAGCAAAAGATTCTGCTCTTTTGGGTCCTACCGACTTTAAATACTGAACAGATTGATCAAGTATGTTTGTGGAATCAGATTTCATGAGATGAAAAATAATCTTTCATTTAGCCAAACTCAAAAGGACTCTTTAAATCTTTTAGCTAAATTATATTTAATTTTAATGATAGAAATATAGAAGGAAATTAAAATTGGAATGGGAAAAACTACTAACTGATTCGAGGCTCGAAGAGAAAACCTCCTCAAAACAAAAAGAACATGACGGTCGAAGCGAATTTCAGAAAGATTTTGACAGGATTGTTTTTTCTCCGGCCTTCAGACGATTGCAGGATAAAACTCAAGTGTTTCCACTTCCGGAAAGTGATTTTGTTCATACTCGGTTAACTCATAGCCTTGAGGTTTCCTGTGTCGGCAGGTCTCTTGGAAACCTTGTTGGTGAAACGGTAATTGAAAGAAACACATCATTAAAAAATAAATTTACAAAATTTCATTTTGGTGAAATAGTTGCAGCCGCTTGTCTCGCTCACGATATTGGTAATCCTCCGTTTGGTCATTCTGGTGAAGATGCAATAGCCGAATATTTCCGCAGCGGTAACGGACAGAAATTTAAATCTAAAGTTAAGGATGAAAAGAAATGGTCTGACTTAATTCATTATGAAGGTAATGCCCAGGGATTCAGGATTATTACAAAGCTTCAGAATCCAAAAGTAAGAGGGGGATTAAGATTAACATTTTCAACACTTGCTGCTGTAACAAAATATCCCAGGGAATCGGGAATTAAAATTGAAAGCAAATCATTGCTAAATAAAGTTTATAGAAAGTACGGATTCTTCCAGGCTGAAAAGGATTTGTTTAAGGAAGTTGCTGAAGAAACAGGATTAAATTGTAGAAAAGGATTAGAAACGTACTGGTGGTGTCGCCACCCATTGGCTTTTCTTGTTGAAGCCGCAGATGATATTTGCTACAGGGTGATGGATCTTGAAGATGGTTTCAGGCTTGGATTTGTTTCTTTCAGAGATACGGAAGACTTGCTGATGCCTTTAGTTAATCGAAAATCTTTGAAAGGATATAAAGAAATAGATGAAAAAGACAGGATTGGTTATCTTAGAGCAATCGCAATTAGTGAACTGGTAAATGAACTCGCATTGGTTTTTCTTGATGAAGAAAAAAATATTTTAAAGGGCAAATTCCAGAATGACCTTATTAGTGAAATAAAGAGAGCAAATGCATTAAAGAAAATAAAAGATATTTCGATCGAAAAGATATACAGGTCTCGCGGAGTTATTGAGAGAGAAGTTGCTGGTTACGAAGTTCTCGGTGGTTTGCTTGATACCTTTATAAATTCTTATAATGAAGCGTATAAAGGAAAAATTTCTTCTAAAAACAAAGCGGTTTATGAGCTCCTGCCCAAAAGAATAACCGAAGAAATTCCTGATGACTTATATCTTCGTCTTTTAAGAATTATTGATTTTGTTTCTGGTATGACAGATTCTCTTGCTGTTTCACTTTTCAGAAAGATAAAAGGAATCTCACTGCCCGGTGGAAGAGTCACCGAATAATGAATGTCGAACATCGATTTCTGAATGATGTTATTCAGCTTAATTTTTTGTCAATCTATTTCAGGATGAAGTAAATACTTCGAAATTCTTTATTCCTTGTTCTTTATTCGAAATTCATTATTATCAAGTATTTGTATTAACCTGAACCATAATTACCTCAACATTTTTTTATGAGCTGGCTATTCGGATATATTGGAGACCTTGCAAAATTTAAAATTAATTCACCGGAAACGCCCATCCATTCTTATCAGAGTTCAAATCTACTTCTTTACGCAGGCGGAAATAAACAGACCATATTTCATAAATTGGATAAATTAAATTCAAGCTGCTGGATTGCTGAAGGAGTTGGACTCAAGAAATCGGGTAACGGCTACAAAAATTTAGGTATAAATGATTGGGATGATTATCTAAGTCAAAACGAAATTAATCTTAATTCGATAAACGGACATTATGTGGTAGTGAAGTATGGCAATAATGAAATAAAATTTTTTACAGATGCATTGGGATTAAGAGACTTATATATTGTAAAACTTCCTGCAGGTTGGGGATTTACAACAAGAATTGATTGGTTAAAATATTTTATAAATCCTGAAATAGACCTGAAAGAGTTTGGCTCAAGATGGTTACTCCAAAATCAAATTTCCCAGAATAGTTTAATAAAAAACGCAACTCGGCTTGTTTCTGCAAATGCAACTATCATTAATGGTAGACTCGAGGTTGAACACAAGCATTGGAAACCGGAAATTGGGAAAGAAAATGGAAAAGCAGAATTTGAAGAAATCTTAAACGGTTTTCTTTCGGTTGAGAATAAGAAAATAAATCTAAGTCTTTCTGGAGGATTAGACTCGAGGCTCCTGTTGTCTCTTCTTTCGAACGTAAATTTTGGGAATTGGGAAACTCATACTTTTGGTGACCCAGACCATCCTGATTCACAAATAGCCTGCGATTTAATGAAATCGATCGATTTGGAGAATAATATTATAAATGATGTCATCCCTTCAAGTACCAAGACTGAGGATCTTTTGAATAATTATGCTGTCAGGTCTATAGTAACTAATCCAGTAAGTTCAATTTTAAACCTTCGATTTTATGAACGTATTTCTGATGAACTTAAAATTATTACAGATGGTGGCTTTGGTGAAATTTGGAGAAGAGAGTTTGCAAACAGATTACTTTATTTAGGTAAAAAAGCTTTACAGGACAGAAATGTTGAAAGAATTTTTGAACTGTTGAAACATCAGAAAGCTAATTTCTTTAATGATGAAGCTTTAAACGAAATGAAGACAGGTGCTTTAAATCAGATTTCTAATATTATTCAAGAATCAGAAGATGTGCAAAATATCGGAGTAGGTAAATGGATCGATTTATTTTCAATTAAAACAAGACTGCCAAATTATTATGCACCGGAACAATCACGTGTTGACGATTTTGTGACTTCATTTATGCAATTCGTTCAGAAAGATTTGCTTAAGGTATTGTTTAATCTTAAAGATAGTGATAAAAAGAATGGTAACTTATTTAAGGAAATTATAAAGAAGAACTCTCCTCAATTAACTCATATTCAACTTGTGAAAGGGAATATTACTCATACATTTAATTCATCATCATTGAATGCAAGACTGAATGCAACAATTAAACACCGACTTGGGAAATATTATAAAAGTAATCTCTCAACTGAACTAATTTATTCAGCAAAAGATTTTATTTTAGATTTTTTACACTCATCCAGTGTCAGGACTTACGAATTCTATGACAGTAATAAAATTGAAAAGTTGGCTAAAGGATTCAGTAATAATGATAAGGGAATAATATCTGAACTGGATTGGTTTCTTTCATTTGAATTGTTTCGAGAAGGAATCTCAAACTAGAGATTTACTCATTCTTCATATCTCTGGTCATAAGATCGGTGGTTGCTTTAATCGGATCTTTCTCTTCATAGAGAATCTTATATACTTC
>JARRKF010000068.1:0-7693 GCA_037388405.1 Ignavibacteriaceae bacterium
CAGGCGGGGCGACTAAGAAGAGCTTTAGAAAAGTATTACTCAAATGAAGGTAAAAATGATCCGGTAAGATTCAATATTCCAATAGGCAACTACTCACCATTATTCATTCCTAATTTAGATTCGGATTCAAAACCAACAGAAGAAATTGGTGAAACTCAGCTTGATTCATCGGCAAAACCAGGCATTATTGTTTTACCGCTTACAAATTTAACTGGTGAAGAAGAGCAGGAATATTTTGCAAAAGGACTTACTGAAGAAATTTCTATTGAACTCACCCGCTACCAGGATTTTCGTGTCATCGGTTTCCGTATAAAAGATTTCTTTGATAGTGATACTGAAGAGCATAAAAAATTGTTAAATGAGTTAGGTGCTAATTTTATAATTCAGGGCAGTGTTAGAAAAGACAAAAATAAAATAAAGGTCAGCGTTAGACTCACTGATGCTTTTACAAATGAACAACTTTGGGGGGAACAATTCAAACGCGAGCTTAGTCCATCAAATTTAATTTCAATCCAAGAGGATATAGCAAGAGAAACAGTTACTATCATTGCTAACGAGTATGGAATAATTCCACAAAGGATTGCAAAAGAATCAAGAAAGAAAGCCCCTGCCGAGTTAGATACTTATGAAGCAATTCTCAGATATTACAATTATCAAATTAATCATACGCCTGAAACTGCCCAGGCCGCTTTTATTTCTCTTGAACAAGCTTTGAACAAAAATCCGGAAAGTGGTGAGGCTCTCGCAATGCTTGCAACTCTTTATGGAACCAGATACGAATTAGACTTACCGGAAAGTACTAACGCTCTTGAAAAACTTGTTGAACTAACCGACAAAGCCATAGAGCTTGAACCACGGGACCAGCTTGTACGCATTGTTCATGCCTGGAGATTTTTTGTTCTGAACCAAAAGCAGCTTCTGGATAGAGCTATGAAGCAGAACATTGGCTATCCTTCCTGGTATTATGGCGCAACCACAGTTTATTATTATAGACTAAATGAATTTGAAAAAGCTTACGAAGAGGCTGTTAAATATGATGTCCCTGCGTTATTCTGGGGGCCAATGCTACGTGCTGCAACACTTGGACAACTTGAAATGAAATCCGACGCTGTGAAGCAAATTTCAGATTTAAAGGTTCTTAAACCCGATTTTGAAAATAAAGCAAGATTTTTAATCAGTCGATATGTTAAAGAAGAAGAATTAGTTGATAAGATTATAGAAGGATTGCAGAAAGCCGGGTTAAAAATTTAATTGTATAATTTATAGGATTCAAAAAAATGAGTAGTATGTACATTAAGTTATTTATAGTATTAATTGTAATTCTAAACCATACATTATTTGCTTTCAATCCCTCCTCTGACCAGGATTCTTCACAAACCAGTACAACAATCAACGATAGCAAAGTTCAATTAACTTTTGGATTATTTCTGCCAAGCATTAATTCCTCAGCACAAATAAATACACCATCTGGAGGTATTGGAACGATTGTTAATCTCGAAGCTGCTTTTAAACTTCCTGAATCGCAGCAATTATTCCGCGTTAATGGTATATACAGGTTCAATAATAATCATTCGGTTGAAGGTTATTATTATGCTTTAAACAGGTCGGGTCAAAATGTTTCAAAAGATTCTATAGTATTTGGTGACCTGGTCATAGGTATAAATTCCTCCTTTACATCTTTCTTTAAAGCAACCTTGTTTGGTGGAAAGTACAGATATTCAGTTGAAAATGATAAAAATATTGAAGCCGGTTTTTCAGCCGGTATAAGTTTTCTGTATATAGATATTGGTGCAGAAGCAATACTTTTTAATCAACCAGTAGGAAAAGAAGAATACAACGACCTTTTATTTCTTCCGGTGTTTGGTTTTTATAATCGTGTGAACATTTACGAAGATTTAATTTTCCGAAGTAATGTTGATGCATTCGCACTGAATATTGAAAGATACAATGGAATTCTAGTAGATTTATCTATTTTACTAGAGTACCGATTCCTTCAAAGGTTTTCACTTGGCTTATCTTATAATGCATATGCGCTAGATGTTAAATTTGATACAAAACAAAAAGGCGAAATAAAGTACAACCATAGGGGGCTTATGTTCTTCGGAAAGGTTTACTTTTAATTAATAGCAAAGATTTTTTTCATTTCCTCACTTTTGATCCCCGATAATCGGTAAATTACTTTTGTCAAAATCAATTATTAGCCCAAATGAGTATTCTGCAATCCCTTAAAATCAAAAGAGTTTGTTATTTTTAAATATGTATGTCCAGATAATTAAGCATTCAAAAGTATTTTTTATTCTCTCCTTTTTTCTTATGGTTAATTTCTATGCTCTAGCTCAGAAGACGGACGTTGTAACGTTACTCAACGGCGATAAAATAACCGGTGAAATAAAATTACTTCAAACGGGTCTGCTAAATTTTAAAACTGATAACATGGGGACAATCAATATTGAATGGATAAAAATTGATAATATCCGAACCGACAAAAATTTTGAGGTAGAGTTAGTCGATGGAAGAACATACTATGGTTCTATCGAGCCAGGTTCAATTGAAGGTACGTTGTTAGTTAAACGTGATTCAACAAATGTAAGATTATTTATGAAATATATTGTAAAGATTACACGGATTAAAGAATCTTTTTGGGATATTTTGAGCGGTTATGTTCAACTGGGATTTAGCTTCACTAAAGCAAGTCAAATTGGACAGCTTAGTTTTGGACTTAGTGGTAAATATAGAACAAAAAATTACTATACAGAGTTGAATGCAAACTCTGTTATAACAACAACAAAAAAAGAACCTACATCAAGGAAAGAAGATATATTTCTAACTTACAATCGCTTCCTGGAAAGCAGATGGTTTTGGGCCGGGGTAGTGGGCGCAGAAGAAAACACTGAGTTAGGTTTAAAACTTAGAACATCATTAGGTGGTGGTGGTGGGCTAAATGTTATTCAAACCAACAAAGAATTGTTGAGCACTTTAGCGGGATTTAGTATAAACCGAGAATGGTATGTTGATTCCACAAAAGCAAAATATAATATTGAGGGATTACTAAGTAGTAATTATCAATTATTTATTTACGATCACCCCAAAATAAGTTTCCAGACATCTTTGAAAATCTTTCCTGGTATTACTGATTTTGGAAGAATTCGTTCCAATTTAGATTCTTATCTGGATTGGGAAATTTTTCTCGATTTTTACTGGGTGCTATCTTTTTATTTTAATTTTGATAACAAACCCGCATCTTCGGCATCAGAAACAGACTACAGGTTTGAAACTTCAGTTAAATATGAACTTTAATTATTAAGAATTTAAAAATGAAGAAATATTTTTCAATTCTATTACTGCCCTTATTATTTATAAATTTTACAACTAAAGCACAGGAAAATAATTACTGGAATATTCAATATGGGACAAGGTCAACTCTTTTAGGCGGAGCTGTAATAGGAAGTGTTTCTGACTTAAGTGCAACGTTTTATAATCCAGGTGCCATTGCCCTGTTCCCCGATGTAAAATTTATTTTAAGTGCACAAGTATACCAGCTTGATAATTACACTATCAAGGATGGAGCTGCTAAAGGTGTAGACCTGGAATATTCTACCGTTGTTCCTTCTCCTAACTTTGTTGCCCTTGATTTCGATTTTAATTTTTTAGGTCATGATAAGCTTGCTATTTCTATACTAACACGCCAAAATGCAAATGTTGAATTTTCAACGCGAATAATTGATTCCCTCGATGTAATTGAGTCTTCGCCAGGAAAAGAAAATTTTGCTGGCGGTATCAGTTCAAATAAAAAATTTAATGATGTCTGGGGTGGCATTACATACTCAACAAAATTAAGCGATAGACTAGGATTTGGAATTACAACATATATTTCCTACAGAAGCCATAGAATTGGAACGACAACTATTCTTCAGGCTTTACAATCCAATAATGAGATTGCATCCTATACCGATATTATCAACTACAGATTTAATAATTGTCGTGCTCTCTTTAAGGCCGGATTAGGTTTAAATCTAAATCCAGTAACTCTTGGTCTTACAGTAACCACTCCAAGCTTAAACCTATTCGGGAGTGGATCGGTGGGAACTCACTTTTTCGTATCAGGAGTAGATACAACAATATTCGAAAGTAATTACCAGGAAGAGGTTAAATCGAAATTTAATTCATCATGGGCTATCGGAATCGGTGGCGCGTATATATTCGGAGATTTAAAACTTCACTTAAGCGTTGAATGGTACAATGCAATTAAAAAATATTATGTTCTTGATACAGAACCGTACTATTCTCAAAGTTCGGAGGACATATTAACTAATGATCTTACTCACGAAGCAAAAAGTGTTATAAACTTTGGAGGGGGATTAGATTATTTGGTGCACGATGGATTAATATTTTCTTTCAGTGTGACAAGTGATTATTCAGCACACATTGATAATACCACTACAAATCTCGCTCCGAGCAATGCCTGGGATCTGTTACACATATCAGGAGGATCATCTTTCAAATTATGGGAATCAGATATTACGGTTGGCCTTGTTTATTCATTTGGCTCTCAAACTGTGGCAAATAATATTAACATTATACCCGGATCAGAGAGGGGAAATATTAGTCGTCAGTCGGAATTTAAATACTCACAGATCAAAGCTTTGCTCGGTTTTGAACTTTAATAATAGAAAATGTTTTTATATTTGAATGTTGATTCTAGTTTAACACTATTATTTGATTAGAATTTTTAACCTGAATTTTTTAATTATTAGAAAAATACTATGAATAAAATAATAACAACTATTTTTTATGCTATTATATTATTGACTTCCTGCTCCCCTGATTTACCGGTCGTTCCACCAATCAATACTGTGCCATCAGGTGAATCACACCCAGGAAAATTTGTCTGGAGGGATTTAATGAGCGATGATATTCCTGCAGTTAAAAAGTTTTATTCTGAATTGTTTGGATGGAGATACTTGGATAACGATGAAAATGATTACTCGGTGATATTGCACGATGGAAAACCTATCGGTGGAATTTTTAAATTGAAAAATGTTGAAGCTAGTCACAAATACTCTCAATGGATTAGTTATATCTCCGTTGCGGAAATGACTCAGGCAGTAAATTATACAAAGTCTAGTGGCGGTAGCATTTACAGGGAGCCATTCGAATTACCTAATCGTGGGACAGTATCTTTTATATTCGATCCAGAACAAGCGGTCTTAGGATTTGTTAAATCCAGTAGTGGTGACCTTAAAGACAGTGAACCAATTTACAACGAATGGTTGTGGACAGAGTTATGGACAAATAACATTGATAGTTCTGTTAAATTCTACACCGGATTGTTTGGATATAATGAAAAGAAATTTGATACAAAGGCTGAAAACAAATACTATGTTTTTGAGAAGGAAGAAAAACCAAGAGCAGGCTTAGTTAAAATTCCCTTTGAAAATGTAAGACCACACTGGATGCCATATATTGCTGTTAAGGATCCTTCAGAGATTGTAAAAAAAGCTGAGCAATTAGGAGGGAAAGTATATCTGGGAACAGAAGGCATCGTTGGAAATAATGCGGCTATACTTGCTGATCCATCCGGAGCAGTATTCACAGTTCAAAAATGGCCTTTAGAAAAAGGTGAACTTAAGGAGGAGAAGAATGAAGAATAAATTTCTAAAATTAATCTTAATAATAATTTTATTAGCATTGTTTTCCTTTTCAGGATGTGCCCCGGGACATTTAAGCGTTGGTGTTGGAGTTTATGCCCCGGGTGCCTGGGGACCTTATGGTGGTGGATATTATCACCCCCCAGTTGGGATTGGATTTCCCGGGTATTAATATCTCGAAAACAAAACATTGTAGAGATTCTAAAGGAATAACCTCCTTTTCATTTAACGATATTATAATATTTAATCGGGCAGAATAAATGAACAAAAATAAATTGATATTAAACAGCTCAATATTCTTGATATTAATTACTCTTCTCTGTTGTAGCGGTGCAAAGACTGAAATAATTGGTGAGTGGCAGGAAGAGAATTATCAAAAAGGCAATATTGATAAAGTTTTAATTCTTGGTATTTTTAATAAAGATAAACCCCTGCTGAGAAGAAACTTTGAAAATGGAATGTCCAAGGCATTTATGAACGCAGGGATTTCAGCCACACCATCTATGGATCATATTCCGTACGACCAAACTATTGACTCCACAACCTTCGAAAAATACTTCAAAGACCTTGATTTAGACGCGGTTGTTGTTTCAAGACTCGTTGGCATAGATCAATCACGCAATTACAAAGCTGGATATCTTTATACAATCCCCTTTAATAATTACTATGGTTTTTACGGATACTATTACGCTGGTATTCAGTATGCCAATTCATCGGGTTATTTAGCAAGGAACTAGTTTCAAAATTGAAAAGAGAGGGATACTTTAAATAAAAATTAAATAATCAACCGGAAAAATTTTATGAAGACTTGCTTGCTTGTAATTGCCTTTTTCATTTCTTTTCAAATGATTTCATTCAGTCAATACGGATATGGAACAGAGCTAACGGGAACTTTTGTTCTGCCAATTGGCAAAAATGCGGAATACTACAACGTGGGTTTTGGTGGATTGGTCGGCTTTTATTATGATATTACAGAAAATTTCAGACTTGCCTTGGCTCTCGGTTATTTACGATCAGGGATTAATGAAAGCAAAGTAAATAGTCTTTATGCTAGTGGTGGCCAAGATGCCGATATAAAAGGAGGTGTTGGAGCTATCCCTGCTCTGATTAGTTTGAGACTAATATCTCCTGGGTCCGGTATGAGATTTTACGGGATGCTTGAAGGAGGATTATATACATACAGAACAAGTTTTACGGGAACTTACGGTAGCGGGGCGCCAGTTGATGAATCCGAATTTAGAAGTGAGCCTGCATTTGTATTTGGTGGAGGAGTATTATTTCCTTTTAATAAAGAACTTTCTCTGGATGTGAACATTCGTTATCACTGGATACAAGATTCTGAATATCTAAATTATGATTCGGGAAACTCACTCGGCAACAGCAGAATTTTAAGTCTGGGAGTTGGAGTAAACTGGTTTTTTCCATTAGTAGAAAATTAATTTAGTTCTTATTAAAATATCTTAAATTATTTTATGGAGGAGTTGCTATGATTAAATACGTTTTAATATCATTGACAACCTTGTTTATTTTAGCTGGTTGTTCGTCTATTTCTGTTACTGACGACTACGATCCCGGAGTTGATTTTTCAAAGTACAAGACTTTTGCCATTTACAAAGGAGCAATTGAGGGAAGTGAATTAGAATCTTACCCTTTGGTTAAAAAAAGAGTATTAGAAGCAATATCAAATGAAATGGTCAAAAAAGGTCTAACCCAAACTGATACCAGTGATGCCGATTTGTTAATTTATGCTCAAGGCGGAACAACCGAAAAAATGAATGTAACTAATTACGGATATGGTTATGGTTCATGGTGGGGACCTTACCCATATGGTAGAAACATAGATGTATCGTATTACACCCAGGCATCTTTAATTATTGACTTGGTAGATAATGCAAAGAACGAATTAGTCTGGCGCGGAATTGGAACAGGAGTAGTACAAGATGGTGGAACCCCGGAAGAAAGGCAACAAAGAGTTGACGAGGCAGTCGCAAAAATATTAAGTTACTACCCACCGGTTAAGTAAAGCTGAAAATTAAACACACTAC